>NZ_JAUBUJ010000226.1:0-2757 GCF_036705405.1 Microcoleus sp. B13-B6 | reverse complement strand
CAGTCAATGCCATCATCGGGGAACAAGGATAATTGCCCTGGCGATACGTTTGATTGACCGCGATTGTGATAGGACAGTGCGAATCGTTGGCTAGAAACTAAAGCCTGAAAGGGTTTGGAGGATTAGCCGCCAGGTATAGAACCTTGACAACTGAATGACCATGTAGGTGAGAAATAGTATCCTAGAACCTTCAAATCCTACCCCGCAGGTGCAGCGGTGAAAGCATCACCCCTACGGTAGCGACTAGCCATCAATCCGTAAAGCGGGGTGAAAAGGTGTGATTACTGACAGCCTAAGTTCAATGGCACTGAAAAAGGCTTAATCACGCCCGCAGTTTAGCTTTCAAGACAGAGCGAGGTTCCTGCATTCGAGGATACGGTTTCGGCCTGCGTTTCAAAACTCTAGGTTCAGAACGCTCAGGTCGAATCGTGAGTAAATTAGTTGCCACCTGTTCCAAAAGTAATTGACGCCATTGTCGCTGTTGGCGTTTTCCTGTAGTTGCCAACAGCGACAATAACAGATTAAACTGCTGCCTGGTTGATTGGAATGAGAGTTGAAAAACTGTATTTTCTGACGAAGATACAGCCTGCCACATAATGGTACGTAATAAAGTGTAAGCTAATAAGTGTGTCCAGATTTCTTTTCTCACCATCACCGGAGTTTTAGCTGTTAACATCTCCATTTTTAACGTGGTTTTGAGATAGCGTAAATTGACTTCTGCTGCCGACCAACGTAATCCATATAAAGAAGTCAACTTTTCAACAGTGTACCGCTTGGCATCTACCAATGTTGTCACTACAATGATACGCTCATCTCTGAAGCCGCGGCGTTTAATTCGTAAGCATACTTCCCGGACGATGAAACTAGACGGCAATGCCTCGAATTCCTCAACAGTCATGTGGTTGGGACACTGTTGCGGCTTATTCCACACGACTTTGTGGTCGCCAATTCCCAACTTTTTTCCCCGTCTAAAGTCAGTTTTACGGAGATGATTTTTACGGAAAACAGCATCTGCTCCTTGCTGTTTCACTAAAACTAAATCAACATAATTACCATAAGCTTGATCGGCCAATATCACATCGTCGGGGACTAAATTTGCATAAATCAAACGGCTCATCACAATCTCACTGCTTGCCAAGGATGCTATGCCAGCGGATACCACAGCCCCTGTTAGTAATGAAAAGAGTACCACTATTTTAGCGATGGTCCATCCACACCCAGCTTTTTGATTGCTGTGTTGCGGATACTCGGCTTGATTAGCAGCAGTATCATTCATCAACACTGTTGTCCCATCTAGTACCCGCACCCGTCGTCCGCACCATTGTTGTTCTATGGGAACTTGCTTTTCTAGGGCCTCTGCGACTATGGGTACTAACTGTTGAACGAGCTTTTCTGGTAGTCGCTTACGAGCTTTACTGTATGCCCCGGTATCAGAAGAAGGAGGCTTGACTCCGGCCGCACTCAACCACGTACTCATCCGCTTCACGGCTTGACTCAAACTTTTGTCGGGATCGAGTACCTGGGATATCATCGCCCACAAGGTGACTATCGGTGTGTAGATGCTTTGGTAGTAGGTGATCTTCTCCTTCGCTAGAAGCTCCTGGACTAACTCTTCTGGCAGCAGCTTCTCCCAAGGTGAGGCAACGCTCTGCAAAAATTGTTGTTTGAGAATGCACGCACGATTTGGCATTGCCGGGAGAGAGATATTTTGGTTTGTAAGGCAATTATCTATGTATATCTTGCCTTACAGATTTTTTTTTGCTTACTTTTTCAGTGCCATTGAGCCTAAGTTGGTAAAGCATTGAGCAAAGTACCCATGAGTAAAGCCCCGGCTTGAAGATGCAACTGAATCGTCGTTACACAAAACCAGCGAAATAAGGCTTAATGCGCTGGAGCCAAAAGGCAAAGGATAAGGAGTTGGCAAGTTTTCTATTGACCAACAAGCACTTCCAATAAACCCGGCGAACAGCATCATTCTAAAGGTACACAGTATGGTCATTCGGAACGAGATAACCTCTCGTCTGCTCTTAGGTGGTCGAATACCTGAGTAGGTGCTAACCGTATGCAGCGAGTAGGAGAGATTAAGTCAGAAGCGAATGTCTGGGGTAATGCCCAGAATATGCAAACAGACTTACGATGATTTGGAAGATAAAGTCTCAAATAGTGAGTATATATGTCTAATACACAGTCTAAAAAACTGATGGTGGAATGGCACAAAATTAACTGGCGTAAGCTAGAGCGTAAGGTGTACAAGCTCCAGAAGAGAATTTATCAAGCCTCTATTCGTGGTGATGTAAAAGCATTTCGCAGACTCCAAAAGACGCTGATGAAGTCTTGGTCAGCAAGAGCCTTATCGGTTCGTAGAATTACCCAGGATAACCAGGGGAAAAAAACGGCGGGTGTAGACGGCGTTAAATCGCTGACTCCAAAGCAACGTTTAGACCTGACTCAAAAATTAAATCTGGGGTCAAAGGTCAGTCCAACTAGGAGGGTATGGATTCCTAAGCCTGGAACGGAAGAGAAGCGACCTTTGGGTATACCTACAATGGAAGACCGAGCCTTGCAAGCACTTGTCAAGCTGGCACTAGAGCCAGAATGGGAAGCGCGATTTGAACCTAACTCATACGGGTTCAGACCCGGACGCTCATGCCATGATGCGATAGAGCAAATATTCACGGTAATTAAGCTGTTGCACATTTAAACTGTGATACAATCATTACCCTTATTTTTGATTTTGCGACCCCATTTAATTATTAA
>NZ_JAUBUJ010000018.1:88918-105762 GCF_036705405.1 Microcoleus sp. B13-B6 | reverse complement strand
ATCAGGCTTTTGTAGGGGCGGTGCCCCCGTGCCCGCCCCCACCCACAGACGATTTCACAGGCGTTTGGGACATGGGGACAACCACAGGGGGATTGCCCCTACCGAGAATGAAACCGCCCTGCCCCCAATCCCCCGCACAAGGGGAGTTGGGGGGGTCGAAACGGCTGGATTGGTCGGCTGAAAATCAGAATCTGACTGTTACCAAGGTGCAACAAATATTATTGCAAAATCAACTCGATATTTTAAGAATTGCTAATGTGCCTAATGCGCGGGTAACGGCAGCAGTTAAGGCGGCAGAATTGCTGTCTGTTGTCGATAAATTTCCAACAGCAGGTCAGTTGCAGAAAGCCGTGGAAAAAGTCGAGGATTTAGGAGTAGATCCCGAAGCGTGGTATGCTTTGGAAGTTCCGTATAATGTTAATATTAGTTGGTCTAATTCCGACAGTCAAGGGCGCTACGATGTAGTGTTTGCACGGGGCGAAACCAGAGATTTTGTGCGAGAAACCCGAAGCGATAACTTGCGTCCTTGGCGCTCTTATGCTAACAATCCCTTACAAGCTAAAGCAGCGCGTAAATTAGTGCCACAGTTGCAGGCTTATCTAGCAGAAAAACTGCCGGAATATATGGTTCCGTCGGCTTTTGTGGTGCTGGAGTCGCTACCGGTGACGGCTAACGGAAAGGTCGATCGGCTCGCTTTGCCTGCACCGCAGCCGATTAAGTTAGAATGGGCTGGCGGTTATGTTGCGCCTCATACTTCTATTGAGGAAGTTTTAGTGAAAATTTGGGCTGAGGTTTTGGGGATAAAGCGAGTGGGTATCCGGGACAATTTCTTTGAATTAGGAGGCCATTCGCTGCTGGCGACTCAGCTTGTTTCTAGAGTGCGAGATGCTTTCGCGGTAGAGTTGCCTTTGCGCCGCGTTTTTGAAGCACCGACAATTGCAGAATTATCTAAGATTGTGGAGAGTTTGAAAGAGAGCGATGCTAAAATTAAAGCTCCTGCTTTAGTGCCTGTTTCTCGCGAGAATCGTCGCGTGAAGCTGTCATCGCTGAACAGAGAAAGTAAAGAGAGAGGATGAAAATTTTATTGTCCCTTCCAAGAAATACACCCAATGAGTTCATACGCTTTCTGGAACAATAAAGGCGGCGTCGGCAAAAGCTTCCTTTGCTTTGCAGCAGCTTCCGAATATGCTTACCGTTACCCCGATACAGATGTCTATGTAATTGATTTATGTCCGCAGGCGAATGTGTCAGAAATGCTACTTGGCGGATATTTCACTAGCCCAGATGCGCTGCATTTTTTAATGAGCCAAACTCCGCGCGCAACAGTAGCAGGCTATCTAGAAGCGCGTCTGAACTCTCCATTTCGGATGGTTGCAGACGTATCCCCATATCTATGCGAACCGAGAGAATTCAATCAGAATATACCAGAGAATCTAAGACTTGTATGCGGGGACAATTACCTGGAAATAATTTCTGAAGCAATCCGACAAACATCCCAGTTGGAAATACCTTATGACTCGTGGAAACAGGTGCTAACTTGGGGACGAGACCTGACGGTTGCCCTGCGTTCATATAGCGGCGATCGCGATACCATATTCTTCATAGACTGTAGTCCTACTTTTGCTATTTCTACACAGCTTGCTCTGGTAGCTGCCGAAAACTTGATTGTACCATTTATAGCGGACTATACTTCACGTCTTGCGATCGAGAATGTCCTCGCAATTCTCTATGCCATAACCGACCCCCATACTGCGCCATACGCACGAATTGCTTTTGCAAAACGCGCTAAGGAAGAAGGTGTACCTGTACCAAAATTACATACATTCGCGAGCCTAAATTTGACTTTGTACAAAGGGAGAGCGAGCAAGGCATCCGAAGCTGTAAACCAGAGAATTATGCAGATGATGGATGATATACACAAGAAGCACCGTCATATTTTTGCTAACTCCAAAGACAAGCCGAGTAACACCTTCATTGAAATCCCAGATTTTACCAGCGGTTCTGTACTCGCTGCTACGACTGGCACGCCCTTGCACAAACTCACACCAGCAGCCAAAAACATCGCGGGCGAGCAGGTGCAATTGAATGCAGAGTCATTGCAAAAGTACCGAGATGCACTTGAAAAGTTCGTGAACTGTATTTAGGAAATCGCCGTGCCGTCACCAGCAGCATTGAAGTACAAAACAGCGTCCAACACGGCTAGAACACTTCGCGAAACAGCTACAGATCCCCGCTTGCAACCAATATCGCGCAGTAAAACTCAAGTCTACTATCACTCCGCTCTAGCTGCATTTGTTGCTGTATGGGATGCTTACATAAACGAACTCGTTCGCAATTTTTTCGCTGCAACTGCAAATCCTTTAGATCCCAAATTTCATGCCGTACATTCTATTGCTAGAGATGCGGCGGAACGCGCACTTGAAAGATTTAATACACCAAACGCGGAGAACACGCGAAACCTTCTGATTCAAAACACTGGTTACGATCCTATTGGCGATTGGATTTGGTCTGCAAGAAGCATGAGCGGATTAGCCGTTCGGCAGAAGCTAAATGAGATTTTAAGAGTGCGGCACAGTTTTGCACATGGTTTTGCTATTCCCGCGCTTTCTTGGACTCAAACAGCAACCGGAAAAGTTCGGCTTACGGCTAAAGCGATAGACGATGTTGATGTGTTTTTTACACATCTTGTGAATGTTACCGACCTCGGCATGAAGCAGCATATCGAAACGAGTTATAGTCTAGTATTGCCTTGGTAAAGATTTTAATCAAAGAGATGAAATCTTATCTATGTAATATTTGTAGGCTACTTTGTACGCGCTTTCCTTTGAGGCTTGCCTGATAATTTGATATGACTCAGTATCTTTCCGACAATTCCCTCCCGGCTGGTGAAGAAAAGCTTAATCTTCCCGAAGAAACAGAAGTTTTCGTCTTCCCGGCATCCTTTGCCCAGCAGCGGCTTTGGTTCCTCAATCAATTAGCACCGGGCAATCCTTTCTACAATGTCTCAACAGCGCTCCGCTTAACAGGTTCCCTCAACTTAAGATCCTTAGAGCAAACCTTCAATGAAATTGTGCAGCGGCACGAAACTTTACGCACAACTTTTACGCTTTTGGAAGGGGAACTCGTACAAATTATTGCTCCCATTCTAACCGTATCCCTCCCCACAATCGACTTACAAAATCTCTCGCCAACTCAGCAGGAAACCGCAGCGCTGCAACTCGCAACCGATGCAGCGCAATGCCCTTTCGATTTAGCCGCCGGGCCGTTATTCAAAGTAACGCTGTTACAACTCAGTGAAACAGAACATATATTGTTGCTGAATTTACATCATATTGTGGCTGATGGTTGGTCGATTGGAGTGCTAATTCGAGAGCTGGGAACGCTCTACACAGCATTTGTAAAAAATGGCATCTCGCACTTACCAGCACTGCCCGTGCAGTACGCCGACTTTGCAGAGTGGCAGCACCAATGGTTGCAGGGCGAAGTATTAGAAACCCAGTTAGCTTATTGGCGGCAGCAGTTAAATGGAATTACCACACTCAATCTACCAACAGACAGGCAAAGACCAGCCGTTCCATCCTACCGCGGCGCTAAACAATTTATAACACTATCACCTGCTTTGAGCGAGGCGCTAAAGTCATTTAGCCAGCAAGAAAGCGCGACTTTATTTATCACTCTACTAGCCGCTTTTCAAACTTTGCTGTACCGCTATACAGGACAAGTAGATATTGCAGTAGGAACGCCGATCGCCAATCGCAACCTGAGCGAAATAGAAGCATTAATCGGTTTTTTTGTCAACAGTTTGGTGCTGCGTGCAGATTTATCAGGAAATCCAACTTTTCGGGAACTATTGCATCGGGTAAAAAACGTCGCAATGGCAGCCTACGCCCACCAAGATTTGCCCTTCGAGAAGTTGGTTGAGGAAATGCACCCCGATCGCGAGTTGAGCCGCAACCCCCTATTTCAAGTTAGTTTTAGCCTGCAAAACACTCCTGTAGCAGCGCTGGAATTGCCGGGAATCGTTGGAGAGGCGATCGACTTTGATGCGGGAACCGCCAAGCTAGATTTAGAGTGCCACTTGTGGGAAGATGCAGGAAGTATTCAAGGGCAATTTGTCTACAGCACAGATTTATTTGATAGCGGCACAATTGCGCGGATGGCGGGACATTTCCAAACGCTGCTCGCAGCCATTGTTGCCAATCCCAAACAGCACCTCAGCGACTTGGCTTTGCTGACAGCGCCAGAATACCAGCAATTATTAATCGATTGGAATGACACTCAGAGAGATTATCCGCAAAACCAGTGTTTCCATCAGCTATTTGAAGAGCAAGTCGAGCTAACGCCCGATGCTGTCGCCGCCGTCTTTGAAAACCAGCAGTTAACCTACCGCCAACTCAACAGCCGAGCCAACCAACTTGCACATTACTTGCAGAAATTGGGAGCAGCACCAGAAGTTTTAGTGGGCCTTTGTGTAGAACGTTCCTTAGATGCGATCGTCGGATTGCTAGGCATTATCAAAGCAGGCGCAGCCTACCTGCCTTTAGATCCAACTTATCCTCAAGAGCGGCTTAACTTCATGTTAGAAGATGCTCAGGTGTCGATTTTGGTAACTCAGCAGCACTTAGCCCAAAACTTGACGCAGCCGGAAAATTTCGGAGTTTTTTCAGTAGTGTGTTTGGACTCCGACAGAGAAATTATCGCCCAACAAAGCCCAGAAAACCCAACTATAAAAATCCTCCCAAAAAACCTAGCCTACGTCATTTACACATCTGGTTCAACCGGAAAACCCAAAGGCGTTCTAATCGAACATCGGGGACTCTACAACTTAGCCCTAGCTCAAATAGAAGCTTTTAAAATAAACTCCAATCACCGCATTTTGCAATTCGCCTCCCTGAGTTTTGATGCCTCAATCTTTGAGATTGTCATGGCCTTGGGAACCGGAGCAACACTTTACTGTGCCAAGAAAGAATCTTTGTTGCCAGGACAAACATTAATCCAATTTTTGCAGGACAATGCTATTACCCACGCTACCCTCCCGCCCTCGCTGCTAGCTGTCCTTCCAAACGCCGAACTTCCCGCACTGCAAACAATCATCTGTGCTGGGGAATCCTGTTCCCCGGATATTGTTAAACGCTGGGCTTCTGGGCGCAGATTTTTTAACGCTTACGGCCCTACAGAAGCGACAGTCTGGTCAAGTTTGGCCGAAATTGGCGAGCCCAAAAAACCGCCCATCGGCCGCCCAATAGCTAACACTCAACTCTATATTTTAGATAAAAATTTACAGCCTTTACCCGTTGGAATTCCTGGTGAATTGTACATCGGCGGCAGCGGATTGGCGCGAGGCTACCTGAAGCGCCCCGAATTAACCGCCCAGCGATTTATTGCTAATCCGTTTAGCCAGAAAGCAGGAGAACGAATTTATAAAACTGGTGACTTAGCGCGCTATTTTCCCGACGGCAATATTGAGTTTTTAGGCCGCACTGACGAACAGGTAAAAATTCGCGGTTATCGAATAGAATTGGGAGAAATTGAAGCGCTGCTGGTTCAGCATCCAGCAGTCAAAGAAACAGCGGCGGTTGCTGTGGATGATTTGTCGGGCAACAAACGCCTAGTTGCTTATGTCGTTCCCAATCAAAATCAGACGTTTAATTCCGGGGAAATACGCAATTTCCTCAAACAACAACTGCCCAATTACATGATTCCCAGTGCTTTTGTGGCGATGGATTTTCTGCCCCTAACTCCCAATGGCAAAATTGACCGCCTGCGCCTACCTGTACCGGGAACTCTAACTAGCAATTCAATAGATAAAAGCTGCATTGCACCTCGCACACCAACCGAGTCAACCCTCGCCCACATTTGGGCCACAATCCTCAACGCAGAGTGCGTTGGTATTCGCGATAACTTCTTTGATTTGGGTGGAGATTCCCTGCTGGCAATCCGCCTCATCAATGAGATTAACCAGCAATTTCAGCGCGAGTTGCCGCTGTCTGCTCTTTTTTTAAATCCGACAATTGAAGGTTTAGCCGATTCGCTATCTTCAGAAACAAATTCTCTGGAATGGTCGCCTTTAGTTGCAATTAAGCCTCGCGGTAAAAATCCCCCGTTCTTCTGCGTCCATCCCATCTTTGGCGTCGTATTTCCTTATGTCGAGTTAGCCTTTGGGCTAGGAGAAAATCAACCGTTTTACGGGCTGCAACCAAGGGGTATTGACGGCGAAAGTTCTCCGTTAACTAGCATTGAAGACATGGCGGCTGACTACATCGCAGCCTTGCGTACCGTTCAACCAAAAGGGCCTTATTTTTTAGGAGGCTGGTCTTTTGGGGGTTTGGTTGCTTTTGAGATGGCTCAACAGTTGCTCGCAGCGGGGGATGAAGTGGCTTTGCTTGCTGTGCTGGATACTTTAGCGCCTGTTTCTGCTAACAAACCTTCTTTTTGGGACGGTTGCAAGTTTATTCTGACTACTGTTTCGCGCTCTATCTGGCCTTTTGTAGTAGATTATTTTCGCTTGGTGGCTGCTGCGGAAAATGTTCAAAGTGGCGGTATTGCTGCCAAATTTCCGAAATTAAATAAGATGCTTAATTTGGCAGCTAATTTTTTGCATCGCTGGAATTGGAAACAGGCTGTTATGGTTAGCATCCTATCTCAGGAGTCAAAAGAAAGAAGCTGGCGCGAGCTGGCAATTCCTTCGATGTTTACTGTATTTCAGGCTAATAGTCAAGCAACTCTCAGCTATCGATCGAAAATTTATCCGCAGCGAATTACTCTGTTTAGATCGAGGGAAAAGCTAAGCATGAGTCATCAAGATCCGACTCTTGGCTGGAGTGAATTAACGACGGAAAAAGTAGAGGTGATTAGAGTTCCGGGAAATCATCTTACTATGCTGAGAAAGCCCTGCGTCGAGGTGCTGGCTCAACAGCTAAGGCATTGCTTGGAGAAGGAATTAAGTGATTGAGGAACCCGCGTGCTTGTGTGTCGAATAAAATAATCTTTATCACGTTTGTAGTGAGGACTTTAGTCCGAGTGAGTTTTATGAGACTAAAGGGACACTCCAAAAGCCCATAGGTGTCCACTTAAGCCTGAAAGCCTTGATAAATCTCGTTTTTCCCTAAGTCTAGATCCCCCTAAATCCCCCTTAAGAAGGGGGACTTTGAAAAAAACTCCTGTCCCCCCCTTCTTAAGGGGGGCTAGGGGGGATCTGGCCTCAATCGTCAAAAAGTAGTCTGTGACTGGGTTTGACGTTAAATTGACACTAATGGGCATTGCCGTGTCCCTACTGTACTGTTGACTGTTGACTGTTGACGGTTGACTGTTGACTGTTGACTGTTCTGAAATGCCTCAATCTAAAATCTAAAATCTAAAATCTAAAATTGCCCAATGGATTGCGCGATGCTGAAGATGATAGCAGCCAAACCTGCTGCGATCGGAATTGTCACCAGCCAAGCCGAACCAATTGACAGCAAAGTTTGCAAGCGTACTGATTTCCAAGCTTTGATCAGCCCGACTCCGACAACTGCACCGACTAAAGCGTGGGATGTGGAAACTGGCAAACCGAAGCGGGATGCTAGCAAGACTGTGGTGGCTGTGGCTAATTCCGCACAAAATCCGCCGCTTGGCTGGAGTTCGATGATCTTTTCGCCGACGGTGGCTATTACATTTTTGCCCCAGATGGTTAAACCGATGACTATTCCTGCGCCTCCGAGGACTAAAATCCACAGGGGAACGCTGAAATCTTCTGAGGGAAAGGAACCTGTACGCCGGATGTAGGCGATCGCAGCTAGGGGAGCAACTGCATTTCCTACGTCGTTGGAACCGTGGGAAAATGCTACAAAACAGGCGCTCAAGACTTGAAATCTCGCCATTTGTTGCTCGATGGGAGAGTGGCGGGGAGGGGGAGAGGGGGAGAGGGGGAGAGGGGGAGATTGGGAAAATATTCCCTCTTTCTTATTCCTTGCATCCGTTACATCCGTTACATCCGTTACAAAATCCGCTGCCGAACCTTCTTCCTTCTCAACTGATTCTAATTTTTTCCAGCTATTGAGTGTGAGGGCGATCGCAGCTATTGCCCCGATGCCAATGACAATATCGTGAATTGGAAGATTCCAGCCAAATCGATCGTGCGCGGCGGCGATCGCCCCTGTCTGCACGAAAGCGACATTCACAACAGACGGCAGTACAATTATCCCAAATACGCTCAGCATTGCTGCACTCAGCCAGGGTATCCACTCGCGCATTTGAGATAGAGGATCTGGTCGATCGAGAATCGAATACTTCACCACACTGTAAAATAGTGCGGCTAAAGCACCGCTGGCAACAGGTGTCGCCACCCAAGTTAGGGAGATGGTGCCGATGGTTCGCCAATCAACTGCATTAATTCCGGCTGCAACACAGCTAAAACCCGCGATCGCGCCCACGACTGCATGGGATGAAGAAACCGGCAAACCTCGACTGGTAGCGATTTGCAGCCATATCCCGCAAGCTATCAGCACTGACACCATCCCGATCAAAAATACTTGCGGTTTGGCCGCGAACACTTCTGCATTCACAACTCCTGTTGCGAGAGTTTCGGAAACTCCTTGTCCGAACAGCACTGCGCCGGAAAACTCCAGTATGCCTGCAACAATTATTGCCTGTCGCAGCGTTAGAGCCTTCGAGCCTACGGATGTCCCCATCGAGTTAGCGACATCGTTGGCCCCCAAGTTGGCGGCGACGTACAACGCGAGTGCGGCCATTGCCCCTAGTTGCAGAAATACGACCCCAGAGGTATTTAACATAGAAGTTTTTTGACATAAAACTGGTAGTTCGATATATGATAAGGGATTGTCAGTAACCCAGGTCTAAAAGAGATGGGGCTTGCAAGAGCAATTCCCGCAAGCCGTACTGACCAGCCTCAGTCTTAACTGACTACGTTTTTTGAGTCACGACACCTGGAAATGCGTAGCTAGTTTCCTGCTCTGTCATTTGCAATTAAACAGTCTTAAGGTCACTGAGACAGTGTTGCAAGTCTAAAAAGCTCACTAAACATTGGCGAAGCTAACATTACTGGAATGGCAAGGCGCTCCCGGCAATACAGGGATTAGACAAGTACCATTCCTCTACTTGTCTAGCCCCGAAAGGGGTAGGCGGTTTAAACCGCTCGTGTCGTTTCCCTCTCAGGGCTCAAGCCACTGAGTGTCCCACTTACCGAGTTTTTTTATGAAAGGCGCAGAAATAATCCGTTCGATCGAAACGGCAGAAATAGATAGAGTCAAGCAAGAACTCAATAAACAAGTTCCCGAAATTTACGTGGGCGACACAGTGCGAGTCGGCGTAAGAATTAAAGAGGGTAACAAAGAACGGGTTCAGCCCTACGAAGGGACTGTGATTGCCATGCGTAACGGCGGGATTAATGAAACAATCACCGTCCGCCGCGTGTTTCAGGGCGTCGGCGTGGAACGGGTGTTTTTGATTCACTCGCCCCGAATCGCCACGATCCAAGTGATGCGCCGCGGGAAAGTCCGCAGAGCAAAACTTTACTACCTGCGCGATCGGGTGGGCAAAGCTACTCGCGTCAAACAGCGGTTCGATCGCTCCCTGTAGGAATGCACCCAGCTTCCCCTTGGTTCATGGTTCATGGGAAATTGAGAAATTTAAAAAAAAAGTTTCCCATTTAGAGCGCACTGTGTTAAAATAGAAATCTAGAGGTTAAGCGAATTTCAGCAACCTCACCTGTGCGCTCTTAGTTCAGTTGGTAGAACGCAGGTCTCCAAAACCTGATGTCGGGGGTTCAAGTCCTCCAGGGCGCGCTGAATCACCAAACTTTAAATTCTGCCCGAAAGCGCCCGGATTATTGGCTGGCAACAGTCAAAACCGCAAACTTTCGGGTAGAATTAATTTTTGTGGGCGGTTCGCAAAAAATGCCATCAACAAATCCTCGGTGTCGCTTCTCGATCGTCGGTTTCGGCGATCGGCATTTACGCCGTTGATTGGTTGGGCTTGTAAAAAAGTCGTGGCTTTAGATTTGAGATTTGGGACTTTGGCGTAAGTGGTTAGTGTCACAAAATCTGAGAGCCGCGGGCCACTCACACCATCTAAAATCTAAAATCTAAAATCTAAAATCGCAAGGGGGATTGAATCGTGGCGAAAAAAGACGAAGCTCAAGAAACTCAAGAAATGACGGCGCCTGGGTTTAATCCTACGGGTTTTTTAAAGGAAACTAGAGAAGAACTCGACAAAGTGGTTTGGCCCAGCAGGCAGCAGCTAATCAGCGAGTCTTTGGCCGTGCTTTTGATGGTAATCCTCTCAGCAAGCCTGATCTATTTGGTGGATAACTTCTTTAACTGGGGCGCGGGAAAGGTGTTTGGGCCATGACTTTTGCATCAGAAGAATCTGAGTATTCCACAGAAGCGACGGGACAGGCAGCATCGCCAGATGTGCCGGAAATTGATGCTCGCTGGTATGCTGTTCAAGTTGCCTCTGGCTGCGAGAAGCGGGTGAAGGCAAACTTGGATCAGCGGATTCAAACTTTGGATGTTGCCGATCGCATCGTTCAAGTAGAAATTCCGCAAACTCCGGCAATCAAAGTCGGCAAAGACGGTTCCAGGCGGCAGTCAGATGAAAAAATCTTTCCCGGCTACGTACTCATCCGTATGTTTATGGACGAGGATACGTGGCAGGTGATCAAGAATACCCCGAATGTAATTAATTTTGTCGGGGCAGAGCAGAAACGCCGCTACGGGCGCGGCAGGGGTCACGTCAAACCGCTACCTCTGAGTCATTCGGAAGTAGAACGGATCTTCAGAAACGCTCAGGAATCAGAACCAGTTGTCAAAGTATCGATGTCTACTGGAGACCACGTTGTGGTACTTTCCGGGCCATTTAAGGATTTTGAAGGTGATGTGATTGAAGTTAGCCCGGAACGAAACAAGCTCAAAGTTTTACTCTCGATTTTTGGGCGCGATACGCCTGTAGAATTGGAGTTCAATCAGGTTCAGAAACAGAACTAACTAATGGCAAAGAAAGTTGTTGCAGTAATTAAGTTGGCGATTACGGCGGGAAAAGCCAACCCAGCTCCTCCGATCGGCCCAGCTCTGGGTCAGCACGGCGTCAATATTATGATGTTTTGCAAGGAGTACAATGCTAGAACCGCAGACCAAGCGGGTCTGGTGGTTCCGGTAGAAATTTCGGTTTTTGAAGACCGCAGTTTTACATTTATTCTCAAAACCCCGCCGGCTTCAGTTTTGATTCAAAAAGCTGCTGGCATTGCTAAGGGTTCGGGAGAACCTAATCGCAAGCAAGTAGGCTCGATTACACAGGCTCAACTGCGAGAAATCGCTGAAACCAAAATGCCTGACCTCAATGCTAATGATGTTGAGGCTGCTATGAAAATTGTGGCAGGAACGGCTAAAAATATGGGCGTGGCGATCGCGGATTAAAGGAAGAAGGAAGAAGGAAGAAGGAAGAAGGAAGAAGGAAGAGTTTTCCTAGTCCAAGTTCCAAATTGCTAATCCAAAATTCCTGATTTTGAAGGTAAAATCTTCAATCCAAAATCCAAAATCCAAAATCCAAAATCGATCGGTTCAGGGGGAGAAGCAAAGCTTCGCTAGTAACCGAAAACTGGTAGATTTTAAGATTGTCCGATAGGTTCAATCTAAAATCTAAAATCTAAAATCTAAAATCGACTGACCCCAGGAGATAACAATGGCAAAGAAAGTATCGCGAAGACTGCAAGAACTTCAAAAGAAAGTTGAAGACAGACCTTATCTACCGCTGGAAGCTCTGCAACTTTTGAAAGAAACAGCAACCGCTAAGTTTGGCGAAGCTGCTGAAGCTCACATCCGTTTGGGAATTGACCCGAAATATACTGACCAACAGTTGCGGACAACTGTATCGCTACCAAAAGGAACTGGTCAAGTAGTCAGAATTGCGGTGATTGCTAAGGGCGAAAAAGTTAAAGAAGCCCTAAATGCCGGCGCGGATATTGCTGGTTCTGAAGAGTTGATCGATGAAATTCAGAAGGGCATGATGGACTTCGATTGCCTGATTGCTACCCCAGACGTGATGCCGTTGGTGGCAAAATTGGGTCGGTTGTTGGGCCCGCGCGGTTTGATGCCTTCTCCGAAAGGTGGCACGGTGACGACTGACATTGCTCAGGCGATCAACGAGTTTAAAGGTGGTAAACTAGAATTCCGTGCCGATCGAACTGGCATCGTTCATGTTATGTTTGGCAAGGCAGCTTTCTCAGCGGAAGATTTGCTCGTCAACCTTCATGCTTTGCAAGAAACTGTTGACCGCAACCGTCCTTCTGGTGCTAAAGGTCGCTACTGGCGCAGTTTGTACGTATCCGCAACAATGGGCCCGTCGATCGAAGTCGATATCAGTGCTCTGCGCGATACCAAACTTGATGCTGCGTAGAAAGAATTAAGCAGAAGGCAGAAGGTAAAAGACAGCTTCGGCTGTCTGTGTAAATCTCTCACAAGATTTGCGTCATAGCCTTGCTATGTCTGCCTTCTAGTGATAGCCTAATCAAAAATCAATAAGCTGAAGACCGCAGGTGCCGATCGCTTAATTTCCTGCCGAGGCTGAAGAAATAAAAACTCAAGACTCAAAGATTAGAAATTTTCTATTTTTAATTCTGACTTGTTAATTTTTAATTCTCTGCCCCGGCTCGAAGGTCGGGGTTTTTGACGGGCAGTTTTCGATCCTAAAAGGAGGTGAAATAAGTATGGGCAAAACTTTAGCGGTAAAAAATGAGATTATTGCAGACCTCAAGCAAACCTTGAGCGAATCTCAATTGGCGATCGTGATTGACTACACGGGCTTAACTGTTGCTGAAATCACAGATTTGCGTCGGCGTTTGCGTCCGAAAGGCAGCAGTTGCCAAGTGGCAAAAAACACGCTAATGCGAATTGCTGTTGAAGGCAACGAAACCTGGCAGCCGATACAAGAATTGCTGACCGGTACGTCGGCATTCGTGTTCGTGCAAGAAGATATTGGCGGCGCGATTAAAGCTTACCAAGAATTCCAAAAAGTCTCTAAGAAGACAGAACTTCGCGGCGGCGTAATGGAAGGACGGGTACTGAAAGAAGCTGATGTTAAAGCATTAGCTGATCTGCCGTCGAAAGAACAACTCATGGCTCAAATTGCTGGCGCTATCAACGGTGTCGCAACCAAGTTGGCTGTGGGTATCAATCAAGTTCCTACTTCGATCGCTCGCGGTCTTAAAGCTTATGCTGAAAAAGACGGCGATTTAGCAGAAGTAGAAGCAGAAGCACCAGCACAACCTGAAGCAGAAGCAGCAGCACAACCTGAAGCAGAAGCAGCAGCACAACCTGAAGCAGAAGCACCAGCGCAACCTGAAGCAGAAGCAGCAGCACAACCTGAAGCAGAAGCACCAGCAGAAGCAGACAGCACATCTGCGTAAGTCATTAGTAATTAGTCACGAGTCAAGAGTCGTTAGTTTTGAGAAACAAACTGATCACTGGAGACGAGAAACTAATAATTAATGAGCAATCGAAAGTCTCAAATTCCAAATCTACAATCGAACTAGGAGTTCAAAAAATGTCTACAGCAACTGACGAAATCTTGGATAAACTTAAGTCTCTGACTTTGCTCGAAGCTTCTGAATTGGTCAAGCAAATTGAAGAAGCTTTCGGCGTTAGCGCTGCTGCTCCTGTCGGCGGCATGATGATGATGGGCGGCCCTGCTACTGCCGCTGCTGAACCCGAAGAAGTACAAACTGAGTTCAGCGTGATTCTTGAAGAAGTTCCTGCTGACAAGAAAATCGCAATTCTGAAGGAAGTCCGCGCGATTACCGGTCTGGGCCTGAAGGAAGCGAAAGACTTGGTAGAAGCCGCACCGAAAGCAGTTAAGGAAGCTATTGCTAAGGAAGCTGCTGAAGAAATGAAGAAACAGCTTGAAGCTGTGGGCGCAAAGATTGCTATCAAGTAGTCAGAGAATGTAGTTGATATCAATTCCGGTGACACCGGAATGATGGTTGACTGTTGACTGTTGACTGTTGACTGTTGACTGTTAACTGTTAACTGTTAACTGTTAACTGTTAACTGTTAACTATTAACTATTCCTTAAAATTAATCGCGCGATAGTTACATCTCTCGCGCGATTAATTATTTTTGGCGTAGGGAAACGGCCTTGCTGTGTCCTCTTAGGATCGCGAATTAAATAATTTACACAAGGAAAGTGGGGAGTAGGGATTGGGCACTCTTAGCCCGCCCTTTCTGGACGGGCGGGACGCCCATCCCACAAGAACTATCAAAATTCTAAGTTATTTAATTCTCATTCCTTAGATTTTAGAGGCAGCTTCCATTTGCCGCACTACTGTTAAAGCAGAATAGGAAACACCGGCAGTTCCTTCTCCGGGATGGGTGGAGTCGCCTACTAACCACAAGTTTTTAATTGGTGTGCGATTGGCAAATCCGAAGGGCCCGAAAGTTGGTATTCGCTGGCCGATGCCGCCGACAACGCCTCTATCTCTCGCTGTGTAGCGGGCAAAGGTGCGGGGTGTGGCGGCTTCTTGGTGTACGATCGACTCTGGTGTCAAATTGAAATATTTGCTCAAACGGGCGATCGCCCCTGCGGTATATTTTTGCTTTAATCCTTCATAATCAACCGAATTCCACCACATTCGAGTATCAGTAAATGACGAAGCGATAATTGTCGCCATTCCCTCCGGTGCTCGCCCATCACCCGGATGACTGACAGAAACAAATAATGAATTATTCTCCCCAATCTCACCGTCGTAATCGTAAAGAAACTGAAGGTGCGGCGGACAATTGGCCGGAATTGCGCTTTCATGGACTCCCAAATATATCACAAAAGCACCGGATGCGGGCGGCAATTTATCGACTCGATATTTGTAGCCTGCCATTTGATTTGGGAGTTGATTTGTTGTTTCTGAATTCTCTGATTTAACCGATAAATTATCTATTAAATTGCCGAGACTTGGCTCGCTTGACAACAATTTTACTAGATTTTGCGCGGTCACGTTGGCAACAATGCGATCGGCTGTTTCTGTCCAAACTTCGCCTGTTTTTTGATTGCGAATCACTGTACCGGTGGCTTGGCCGTTGGCGGTGATAATGCTTTCAACTGTGTGTCGCAACAGGACTTTGCCGCCGTCTCGTTCGATCGCCTCTACAAGTCGATCGCTCAATACCTGCATACTTCCTTGTAGATGATACAATCCCTGCGGCTCTTGCGAAACTCCTAAAGCCGTCGCCGCGTAAAGTAGCGCCGTTTCTTCGGTATCAACTTGAGAATACAATTTTAACTGCAAATCCAGAAAAGTTTTCAAGCGCAAATTGTCCCCCAACCCACAAAGCCGCAAAGCATCTCCCACTGTCATAAAAGTGAAAGGCAAAGTAATTAAAGTATCGGGGCGAACTGCTTGAATTAATTGCCAGAAATCCCAGAAGTTTCTGGGCGGTAAAACTGGATCGCGCCCTTGAAATTTCCAGCTAGCTTTGAACAAAGCAGACAATAATTGCCAAAAAGGTTCGCTTCCGGGAAACTGCCGCTGCCTTTCTTCCTGCCACTTTTGCGGATCTCGCCACACGCTAATCGGTGCGGTTTCTCCCGGCAAAAACACCGCACAAGCGGGCTCGCAGGGTGTCGCGGCGGGAAGTTCTATGTCTAATTCTGAGAAAATTCGGTGGTGAATGCCTCCGGGTTCCAATCCTGCAACCTGCGTGGCGCCGACATCGAAGGTAAAGCCTTTGCGTTTGAAGGTGGAAGCGCATCCTCCGGGGACGATCGCCTGGTCTAAGACTAGCACTTTATATCCTCTGCGGGCTAGCAGGGCGGCTGCTGTGAGTCCGCCGATGCCGCCTCCAATTACCGTGACGCGGCCCTTAGTGTCTGTGGGACTGGATTTGCCAAAAGGGGTGCGATCGCCTGTCATAAATTTATTTATTGTAATATTTCTTAATAGTATGCTCATATTTTGCAATAAAAAGCTCTTGTAGCGACAGGTTGAAATCTATCGCTACAAGAGGAAAGAGGCCGAGTTTAGAGGAGGTTTTAGGGGTAAAGTGCTCCTGCTGCACCCGGAGCGTTAGATAGTGCCGTGCTCATGAGAGAATCAGGGACGACGCCACTTGTTGAGATAAGCTTCGCCAATCCCAGCCACAGCCTGCATTTGACCTAGCTGTTCCCGTAAAGCTTTGATGGTTCTTAGCTGTTCTTGAGACTGTTGCTGCAAAGCGTCGTAATTTCGCTGTATCGCGGCACTCTGGCTCAATTGATTTTCTAGAGATTGCAACTTGCTTCGTTGAACTTGGAATTCGCCGATCGCACTTGACTTTTCTGCTAACTCGTGCTGCAAAGATTCGTAACTCGACTTCGACACGGTTTGCTGCAATTGGCTTTCGAGATTTTGCTTTTCGGTGGCGAATTGCTGCTGCAAAGATTCCAGAGCACTGGATTTTTCGGCGAGTTGCTGGTGCAAAGATTCCAGAGCACTGGATTTTTCTGCTAGCTGCTGCTGAAACTCGTGTTCTTTTTCGGCGACTTGCTGCTGCAAAGAAGCGATCGAACTCGATTTTTCTGCTAGCTGTTGCTGAAATTCGTGTTCCCGGTGGTCTTTTTCGGCGATTTGCTGCTGCAAAGATTCCAGAGCACTGGATTTTTCTGCTAGCTGTTGCTGAAACTCGTGTTCTTTTTCGGCGACTTGCTGCTGCAAAGATGCGATCGAACTCGATTTTTCTGCTAGCTGCTGCTGAAATTCGTGTTCCCGGTGGTCTTTTTCGGCGATTTGCTGCTGCAAAGATTCCAGAGCACTCGATTTTTCTGCTAGCTGTTGCTGAAACTCGTGTTCCCGGTGGTCTTTTTCGGCGAATTGCTGCTGCAAA
>NZ_JAUBUJ010000018.1:0-88818 GCF_036705405.1 Microcoleus sp. B13-B6 | reverse complement strand
GAAGCGATCGAACTTTCGCGTTCACTCAACTGCTGCTGTAAACTTTCGTAACTTGACTTCGCTACAGTTTCGGCTAAGTGGCTTTCGAGATTTTGCTTTTCGGTAGCGAGTTGCTGCTGTAAAGAAGCGATCGAACTTTCGCGTTCACTCAACTGCTGCTGTAAACTTTCGTAACTTGACTTCGCTACAGTTTCGGCTAATTGGCTTTCGAGATTTTGCTTTTCGGTAGCGAGTTGCTGCTGTAAAGATGCGATCGAACTTTCGCGTTCAGCCAACTGCTTCTGTAAAGTTTCGTAACTTTCTTGCAGCGGATTTGGCTGTACGTTCACCGAGTCCAATTGAGTTTCTGCCGTTCTAGCGTCATTAATTTCGCTTTCTTCGGCTGTTTCCCCTTCCAAGTCAGCGGCTTCTACCTCAGTTTCTTCACCTTTTTTCCAAGTGACAGTAACTTCCGTCTTGTCCTTAGAAATATCCAGAGCGCCTTGTGCCAAGCGTTCTAGGAGTTCCGACCTTGATATTCCGAGCTTGCGAGCGATCGTGTTCAATCGATCGGCACTAGAAGAAGTCAGCGAAAGTCCGATTTTGACTTTGCTGTCTGAATTGGAACTAACTACATTGCGATTTTTTTTGACCATTGGCATTTTCCTCATGCCAACCTACACTTATTAGTATAGTGGCTGAAGCTTGTATTAAAATTAATTCTTGTTACTTACCAATTGTGCCAGCTTGCGTTCCCAATTGAACAAAAAGCCGTGAATGTATTCTTCGATCCATTCCTCCCCGTAGCACCGCGTGAACATTTCCTGACCAGGGGTTTTTTCGGCAAGATACCGCAGATAGCACAGTTGAGCTTGTTAAGATACTATCTAACTTTGCGCCCGATCTCACAGGTTCGGCGCGATCGACCAAATCCAAATAAGCCGCCACATAGTCTTTGAACCCTGCAAAAACCGGAATTGCCAAAATTTTCCTTTCCTTGGGACGATCCCACAGAAACGCCAACGAGAAAAACTGCTTAGCTTCCTCTGGAAAGTCGCCACTCCAGGGAAGGTGCGGTTGATGAGCTTGAAAAATTTGTTCGATCGACCCAGTATGTTCCGTCCGCTCCAACGCCCGTCAGGATACTGAGTTCAGCTTTTCAGCTTCCTCAAGAAGTCTGCCACCAAAATCTTGTTCTGAAAAGTTGCTCGAATTGTGTCGCTGTTGCTGTAATTAATAATAACTTCAAACCTCTCAAACTCACCGCTTGGGCGATCGATATCAACTGTGTTTAGCTCTGTTAGTGCATCATCAATATTCTCAAACTCGTATTTTGTACCGAAAAGTGGCATGATAATTATTTGGGAAATGAAACGATCGAGGCAGTTTCTGAGCGTATCCATAAACCTATCGACTTCTTGTTTTGAAACACGCATCAAAGCCAGCCGCAGCTTATTTTTTTCTGAAATCTTGAGACCCGCCAACCTCTTTGAAGCTGCGGTATAGCTTTCGTCCGCAGTTGTTTCGTCAAATGCAACATCAAAATCAATTTCCTTAAATGCTGCTACCACATCTCTCTAAGGAATATAGATAATTGCAAATCCATTATTTCTCAGTTGATCTAAAGCTGCTTTCGTGAAATCTCCAACTAACACCGCACCATAAAATGGCGCTGACAAATGATGAAGCTCAATGATAGGTAGTATAGCGCCTTGGATTTCTTGAGCTTTGTTTTTTGAGTGTTTCGTATATCTACGCCATGCAGACTCGATAAATGCAACAGGTCTACCGAGCTGGTCATCTGTACCGTCGATCTCAATTACAAAATCTAAATCATGTTTGTTCCCGTATTTGTCTTCCCAAGTAACTTTTTTACCGCTTCTAGCTGGACGAGAACGCTGCCAATCGAGGTAGTAGTTTTTGGTTTGTGCAAACTGTTGTAGCCGAGGTTTGAGAATATCGTCGAGTACAATATCTTCAAAAAGTTTGCCTAGAGCCTGCCCAAACTTATGTGATGGAGATTGCGCCATAAATTAACTGTCTATCCAAAGTCTTCCTTCATGGAGCGGAATATTGTGTTTTCGGTTTTTCCACTTGACGTTACGCTCCCTAATCTGCTCAAAATGCCAGGAATTAAACCCTGCCCCAACAGCCAGTTGACCAAGCCACTGCTCGACCGGAACATACACTCCGTAGGGAGCAGAATCTCCGATTACAAAGCAAATTTTGCAATTAGAGCCTGCAACTCGCCGCAGGGCCTGAAATACAAATCCCATGTCGATAAAATAAGCAGCAATCATTGTGTGATATGCCTTATTGCCACTCTTAGTTACTCGAATCTCCTTTAGTTCTTGACAAATCGGTATCAGCTCGTCTCGAATCGGATAAATTATAGATTCACCTATCAGAGTATCTAAGCATACTCGATCCTTTGAAACGTGCTGTGAACTTGAACGAATTAGATATTTACGAACAGTATCATGTAAATCTCCCCAAGAATTTACCTCGCCCCAGAATGTCATTTCCAGACGTGTAGCATCTGCATAATCGTAGTTATTTGCATAGGGGGGAGAAGTTATTATTAAATCTATAGATCTAGCGGGAATACTTTTTAATTTTCTCGCATCTTCTTGAATGAAAGTGGCTCTACTTTCTCTAGAAATAAATTGCATTTGATACATATCTTCTTGCATCATAGCAACCTGCTTTTCTAGGATCTCGAATGGTTCACAAGTCTTAGCTTTGCGTTTGTTAGGGAGAATATATTGCCACTGTGCTGTACCTACATGACTTGATGGTCGTAGAATGGCACAAATGGCTAGAAAAATGAGAGACTGCAATTCTTCAGATAGAGACGGGGCTATTTCAAGATAAGCTTGTCTAATTTTGAAGAGGTCTATTAACCTCTCATCTGTGTAGCATTTGCTTAGTAATACTGGAATTTTTTCTGGAAGCTTTGGCGGTAGACTTGCAGCAAAAGCCTTAATTTCGGTAACTGCTGCCAAAAATTCAGGAATGTTTACCATCCAGGCGAGTTTACCTTTTGCAAGCTTAAGCTGTCACGCATTTAAATTGCATATTCAGGGCGGGCGAGACGCCCACCCCACAAGAATTAGAGTGTTTTTTGACATTCTATTTAAATGCACAACAGCTTAGTAGCGATTTCAATCGCCGAATTGTCTGATCAACCTGAGATATTGCATTATTCTCAAGAATAGGCAAGATGCCTGTTCCACAAAGAGTAGATTTTCTTGTGGAACGGGCCCAGAGCCCGTTCAAAAGGCTGATTGACAATGGTGCAACATCTCAGATCAACGCAAATTATCCGGTACTCTCGCCGCAGGTTGGTCTAAATAATTGTAAACAATCCGCGAAATTCGACGGACAAAATCTCTCACAATCGGGTCATTGTAAGGACGTTTGACAAAGATTGCCGCTAAATAACGCTTACCGTTGGGCATATCAATAATTCCAGCATCGCCAACTACAAAGCCGATATCTCCGGTTTTGTCAGCAATCACGGCTCCCGCCCCTAAACCCGAAGGAAGCAGCGTTCTAGTTGTTGTACGCCGCAATAATTCTAAAGCCTGTTCTCGGCTCGATTCAGAAACTAATTTATCGCGAGACAGCATCGCCAGCAACTTTACCATATCCACAGAACTTGTGGTATTTGTTCCTTGAAAATCTCCCAACCAATTGCGAATTCTGGTATCAGTTAATCCCCAACTGCGAAAACGCTCGTTGAGTTTAGCAATTCCCCCCAAACGTTCAATAATCATGTTGGTGGCTGTATTGTCGCTGATGGTAATCATTTTATCTACGGTTTCTCTGATGCTAAACCGAGTGCCATTTGGTCTGTCTTGCATAGTTCCAGAACCGCTGGCTACTAAGTCGGACTTCATAACTAATGTTTCGTCTAGGCTAACTTTGCCTGCGTCTACATCTTGATAAAAAGCAATTAGAATTGGTAACTTGATGGTACTGGCGGCCGGAAATACTCGATCGCCCTTGATATCCAAATAGTTTCCTGTATCTAAATCCAGAAAAAACATTCCGGCGCTGAGGGATCTATACTGTTCGATCGCACTTTCGATTTGAGGCTTGATTGCGCTCATTTCGGAACCTGTTGAAATCCCCAAGTCAGCGGCATAATTTCTGGGAGTTGCTGAAGAAACAGTTAGGGGAACTTGACTGGGTTTTTGTTCGATCTGGGTAATAGCTGTTGGTTGAAAAAACTCGTTACCCGCTATTTGCTCTGGATTCGGCAACTGAAATGACCAGCGAGTGGAAGATTCTCTAATGACTCGGACTTTTTGCGGATCTAACTTATAACCGGGAGTTAATTGTATCACTAACCTGGTAGTTCCGGTGTCAAATTGCCCGACTCTAATTTGTTGAATAGCTGAGTTGTAACTTTGAGGAGTTTCGGGATATTCCAAGACTATTCCCGGTAAGTCAATTACTAAGCGGGTGGGATTGGGGATTAGTTTGACTTCCGGCTGAACTCCTGAATCTGTTGTTAAATTGAGTTGGTTTTCGCGGGCATCGAAGTGCCAAGATGTTAGTGTATCAGCTTTTGCGGGAAGGACGATCGAGAAAAGACTAAGGGCGGCAGGCAACAGCCATCGCAGTTTAGGAGTCATGTTTGAAGAGAAAGAATTTAACGGCTGCAACGAGAAAGCGGCGGTCACAGTGTTCTCGACCGCTTTCGAGACGAAGCACCTAGCATCATACAGTCAACTCTTGCCCGCAGCCGTATTTTTTTTATTTGCTCTGAGAGTATTCCGTTTCCGGGACTCCTATCAAATCCGGTTCTATTACCCCTTTTTCTTCCAGTCTCGCGTCGGCGGACGAAAGTTTGTACAGTGGCGAATTCTCTTGGCAGAATTCTTGTTTTGTATGCACAAATTTTATGCACCTGACATGAATTCAACTTAAGCGACTTCTCGATTTCTAGCATCTTCAAGGGAGTCGATCGCGGCTTTGAGAAAAACTTTTCCTTTAGCAACAAATCGGCGATCGCTCAAAGGATCGTAAGCTTCCCAATTACCGCTAACTTCGCGGTCGCGCCACAAAAACCAGCAGCGGTAGATTTCCCCGCTATCTATATCATCGCACAAAGCCAGCCAATCATCCCCGGTGAGATCGCTGGCATCTAATGCTACCAATTCCACCCACGCAAGTGCAGTGCAGGCATCGATCGCCTCAGTATCAACCGAGTCAGATTTTGTAGCTATAGGTTGCGGCGAACAGAGTGTAGACTTCATAATTTCTCCTTAATTAAATTAAATCAATCAATGAATTTGCCTATTTATGGAACTGACCCGGTACGCCAAGTGGAAAAACTGTGTTTTGATAAATTTCTGGTTCGTCAAATTTACCAGCGGCTGATGCTTCTGTTAAATTATTAAGTGTATTAATGGTGAAAATGGCGGCAGTTCCCAAAGCGGCCATTGCCAGTCTGTGTAAGATTTTGTTCATTTGGGTTCTCCTTTTTTGCTTGGTGTATCTACTCTAAAAAGTTAAATCGTCATTAGCGGCGGAGATTGGGGAGTTAAGAAAAACTTTTTCTCCTCAAATATATTCAACTGTTGAAGCCGTTATCAGGACAGAGTTTGAGGAGTCGATCGCCCCAAAAACCTCTTCAAGTAAAATCCCTTAAATTCCGGCTGGCTGACTATCTTCCTTAAAATCGCCTAAAATAGGGACTTAAGGCGTTAAAATTTCTAGATTCGTTCCCCTTTCAGTGCAAGCGAAGTGCTCAAGTCAAAACGCGATCGTGGTCGCATTCTCACTGCCTCTGGCTTAAAGAAACTTAACGAGGCGCTCCAAGAATGGTCTGACCGACATAACATTAGAGGTACTCTGACGGAAATCGAGGCTGAGTCTGGCGTCGGTGCCGATACAGTCAGCAAAATTAAGCAGGGTAGAGAAGGTGCGGATTTGAGTAAAATTCGACAGTTGTTCGCGGCTTTTGAAATGACTCTGGCTGCTAGCGACCATCGATCGGCTAAACTGGAGGAATCGGAAAATTTAGACGAGCTGGACAATTCGCCAGCAGCGGGGGAAACAGCCACCAGCAGCAGAATTGTTAAAGTATTTGTGAGTTATCGCAGCGCCGAACCGGATCGCGAGTTAGGAAAACAGTTAGAAACGGCCTTAAGCGCGATCGGTCATACAGTTTTCACAGCAGAAAATAACATTAGATTAGGAGATAATTGGTTCGATCGCATTAATTTCTTCCTCCAAGAATGCGATTATTTGCTGCTACTGTTGCCACCAACGGGAAACCAAAGCGAACTGCTAACATATCAAGTTCAGCAAGCAAAAGAACTGCAAGACTCCCGGCCTGACAGAAAACCCATAATTCTCCCCATCCGCGTCGGCTTTCCCCTGAACGCGCCTCTAAATCACGACTTGCGGGGCTATCTGTACCGCATCAAACAGAGGGAATGGAAAACCACCGCCGACACTCCAATTATTATCGAAGAAGTTCTGAATTTGCTAGCAGAAAAACCCGCACCCGTCACTGAACAAACGGAAGATATAACACAAAAACAGCTATTAGAAATTAGCAACGACGAAATACCTCTACCCGCCGCCGAACCTGAATTACCGGGAGGACAAGTCGATGTCGCTTCTCAATTTTATGTAGAACGCCCGCCCATCGAAGAACGCTGCTATCAAACTATTGTGCAGCCCAGTGCCTTAATTAGAATTAAAGCACCGAGACAAATGGGTAAAACTTCCTTGATGGCAAGAATTTTGCATCACGGAGCCCGTCAAGGCTATTGCACCGTGCCGCTAACTTTTCAGTTAGTAGATAAAGCCGTATTCGCCAACTTAGATAAATTCTTAAAGTGGTTTTGCGCTTACGTCGGCCGCGAGTTGCACTTACCCAATCAATTAGACGATTATTGGGACGAGATTTTTGGCAGCAAAGTCAACTGCAAAGATTACTTTGAAAAATACATTTTACCGCAAATCGACAGTCCTTTAATTTTAGGATTAGACGAGATCGATCGCGTTTTCCAATATCCCGACATTGCCGAAGACTTTTTAGGACTGCTGCGGGCGTGGCACGAAGAATCGAAGCGACGCGACATCTGGAAAAAACTGCGATTAATTGTAGTTCACTCCACCGAAGTTTACATCCCGATGAACATCAATCAATCGCCTTTTAACGTCGGACTTCCCGTAGATTTGCCCGAATTCAACTCTCAGCAAATACAAGATTTAGCAGCGCGCCATAATTTGAATTGGTCGGATGCAGAAGTTGAAAAATTGACGACAATTGTCGGCGGACATCCGTATTTAGTGCGAGTTGCATTATATCACATTTCGCGATCGGATTTGACACTAGATGAATTAAAAGAAACTGCGATCGCAGATGCTGGAATTTACAGCGACCATTTGCGCCGGCAGTTGTGGAATTTGGAAGAATATCCAGAGTTGGCACAGGGGATGAGAGAGATTGTGGCGGCGGATTCTTCGGTGCAATTAAAGGCGATGCAGGCGTTTAAATTAGATAGTTTGGGGTTGGTGAGATTGCAGGGGAACGAGTGCGTGCCGAGGTGCGAACTGTACCGACAATATTTTCGATCGCACTTGAGCGCGATCGTCTAAGTCCGATCGCTCTGCTATCCTATAATTCCAGATATGGTAGGGGCGGGTTCACCGACAATAATTGCCTAAAATGAACAATCTCATAAACCCGCCCCCACAAAACGACAAATCACAATCTACCTCTTTTTAGATTAAAACAGCCCATGAACGATATTTTTTTGATAACATCCGATAATTGGCTAGATTGGATAGCCGTGTTTGGTTATCTAGGTTTTACTGCTTTCATTGCATGGCGCGTGTTCACCACAAAGTAGATATATCATCAACTTACAGTCTTCTTCTGTCTTGCTTCGCGCCTTCGCGGTTCGTTAAAGAAACAGTAAAATAAAACAATAATCAACTAGCCCAGACAGTTATGCCGCCCGTCGAAACTGTTGCAGCAATTCCGAACGATCTGATTTGGCGCTTGAGCATCGAGCAGTATCATGCGATAATTCAAGCTGGCATTCTCACGGATGATGACTCTGTAGAATTGCTGGAAGGTTGGCTGGTTTTCAAAATACCAAAAAATCCACCGCATCGAGCAACAACTCGTCTTGCCAGAACAGCTTTAGAGAATATTTTACCTGCGGGGTGGTATGTTGATTCCCAAGAACCGATAACGCTATCCAACAGCGAACCCGAACCTGATATAGTGGTTGTTCGAGGGGATACGCGACAGTATCTCGATCGCCATCCGGGTGCTGAAGATATTGCCCTGATTATTGAAGTATCTGATACGACACTTCAGCGCGATCGCACTGTCAAAAAACGGATTTATGCCCGCGCTGGAATTGCGATTTATTGGATTGTGAATCTTGTTGAAGGACTGGTTGAGGTGTACTCTCAACCTCTTGTTGAAGTTGAGCAGCCAGATTACAGTCAAAGGTTGGATTTTGGGCGATCGGCTGTTATACCGATTATTATTGAAGGGATAGAAATTGGGGCGATCGCTGTAAATTCTCTTTTGCCTTAAGATAAAATGAGTAAATTCTAAACTTGTCGGGTGCGTTAGATGAAGTTTTAGAGAGATTTTTTACGGTTGTATTTAGATAGAATCCTCTCATAGATTTCATAATTCTCTTGATCGAAACAGCAAAAAATTACTTTTGGAGAACCACCATTATTTTGTATATATTCCCAGCATACCTTCACTGCAATCTCACCTGCTAGAGCTTTAGGATAGCTGTAAATGCCGGTGCTAATGCAAGGAAATGCCAAACTCTCAAACTCTCGCTCTGTGGCAATCTGCATACACTTACGGTAACACTCGGCTAAGAGTTCCGGTTCTCCATCATTACCCTTCCGCCATACTGGGCCTACTGTGTGGATGACGAAGCGTGCAGGCAATTTATATCCCTTAGTTAGTTTAGCATCTCCAGTCTTACATCCTCCAAGTAATCGGCATTCTTCAAAAAGTTCCGAGCCTGCTGCTCTGTGTATTGCTCCATCTACTCCACCACCACCAAGTAAGCTGCTATTTGCAGCATTCACGATCGCATCAACTTCGAGTTTTGTGATGTCGCCCAAAATAACTTTCATATTCTACAATAGTAAACTGTAGACAACTTTAGCACAGAAACTCGTTATCTAGTCTTGCTCTCAACTTTCGCAAAATCGGAATTTGCTCTAACTGTTCCGGCCGTATATTATCCCAGTTTAACCCTTTCGGGCGCGGATAAATTGTATGAGTCTCAATTACCTCCTGGGCAGTAACAATCCAATTCAGCGCCCAATCGTGAGCTTGCATTGGCAAACGCGAATCTGCGACTATTTGCAAAGGATGCACTGTTGTCACAATTGGCGTATCGATTTGTACTAACCCGAATTCTTGCAACATAGCCAATTCCAAATCGGCAAATCCTGCACCTTTACCGGTTCTTCCACCGTTGGGGCCTGCGGCTACGCAGCCGACTATTACTAAATCAATCGGCTCCATTTCTGCAAAACTTACCAATTTTCCGCAAGCAAGTGCTTTGCGGGCGAGCGCACTTTCGGCAATTGATATATTTTGTCTCTGCAAATCCTCAGCAGTCAACTCAACAAAACAGCGATCGTCTGTCAAGCGCGGTACTGCCATATACAGGCGTTTTCCATCTTGCAAAGCCCGCATCCGCACCGGAATTTGTGGCGAATCTGGATTGCACTTAATCGTTTTTGCTTGTTGCCAAATTGGTAAATTTTCTAATTTTTCGGCCGCCACCTGTGCACCGACAAAGTTGGGAATATGACCAAACGGATCGCCAATAGATGCGGCTTGCTGCTTCAGCAAAGACCAAATTTCACCTCTTAACTTATCTTTTTCGCGGTGATATCCAATCCAATCACTTTTCATGTTTTATTGTGGTACAATGTATCATACAAAAGTTTCCTTTAATACGCCTCATTTCTTCAGTCCGCGAAGGCGGACTTTGTTTGTGTAGTAGCGGTTTCAACCGCCGAATGACCCCAATATATTTTTGGGAATTTACCATTTTATCCTATGAATTTTACCACAAAGCCCAGTTACTATCAAGTCGGTGGGAGTTTGACAAATAACGCTCCCAATTACGTGAAGCGGCAAGCAGACGACGATTTATATAACGGATTGAAAGCCGGGGAATTTTGCTATGTTTTGAATTCCCGGCAAATGGGCAAATCTAGCTTGCAGGTGCGGACAATTCAGCGGCTGAGAAATGAAGGAATTGCTTGTGCTGCGATCGACATTTCGGAAATTGGCAACCGTGGCGTCACTCCCGAACAGTGGTATGCTGGTTTGCTACGCATTCTGGAAAATAACTTTAACCTATCGGATATTGTCAACGTGCGGACTTGGTGGCGCGATCGCAATTTTTTAACCCCAGTTCAAAGATTGAGCGAATTCATCGAAACTGTACTCTTACCCAACATTTCCAGCAATATTGTCATTTTTATTGACGAAATCGACAGCATTCTCGCCCTAGATTTTCCCGCCGACGATTTTTTAGCCTTAATTCGATCGTGCTACAACAAGCGCGCCAACAATTCAGAGTTCGATCGCCTAACTTGGGCCCTCTTAGGCGTAGCATCGCCGACGGATTTGTGCCGCGAGCAAAATGCCACCAGCAATACCCCTTTTAATATTGGCAAGGCGATCGAATTAACTGGTTTTGACGAAACAGAAGCTCAACCGCTAGCAGCGGGGTTGGCAGAGCTTATAGACAGCTCTCAGGAAGTTTTGAGAGAGGTTTTGTATTGGACGGGGGGGCAGCCGTTCCTGACTCAGAAGCTGTGCAAACTATTGTTGGAAAATGCCGAATTTATCCCGAATTTACCCCAGGGCGGGCACGGGGGCACCGCCCCTACATTCGGGGGGAAAGATACCATCCAAAATCCTCAAGAATGGGTTGAGAAGGTAGTGCGCTTGAAAATAGTGGGGAATTGGGAGTCTCAGGATGTCCCAGAACATTTGTCCACAATTCGCGATCGGCTTTTCAAAGAAAACCAGCGGATTGTCAGGAGACTAGGATTATATCAGCAAATTTTAGAACAAACTGAAACTGTGCCCGATGGTAGTGCCGAACAAATGGAGTTGCGATTAAGCGGATTAATCGTTAAGCGCGGGGAAAAACTAACAATTTCTAATCCTATTTATCAAGCTGTATTTAACAAAGGACTAATTGAAGAAAAATTAGAAAAACTATCGCCTTACTCGGAAGCAATCAAAGTATGGCTAAATTCTAGCTGTGAAGATGATTCCCAACTGTTGCGAGGGGATGATTTGCAGTCAGCATTAGTTTGGGCGGCCGGAAAAAGTTTGAGAAACGAAGATTTTCAGTTTTTGACGGCCAGCCAGAAAGTTATTTTGAGTGACCAAAATCAACTGCTGCATTTAGCTACACTCGAAACCAAAAAAGCTGTATGTGATGCCGAAAAAGCGTTGATTGAAGCTGACTCTGCCAAACAAAAAGCCAAACAGTGGATCGGCATCGGTTCTGCGGTACTGGCAGCATCGTTACTGGCGGCGATCGGCTTTTCAACTCTCGCTTACCAGCGGTTTAAACTGGCACAAGCAAGTATTGAAATCGAACAAAATGGCAGCGATGCTTTACTGTTGGCCGTATCTCAAAAGACAGAAAACAGCGAAGCTTTATCAGAAGCTTTATTGAGGGCGATCTCCTCCGGTAAAAAATTAAAAACTTTGGTACAAAACAAACACAAGCTAGAACAATATCCGGCAACTAGACCGCTGTTAGCTTTACAAATAATCCTTGATAAGATTAGCGAAAAACAGGAGACCAAAGCCTCATCAATTCCGCCAATAAAGATAAATTGGCCAGCTCATAAAGGTGCAGTTACCAGCGTCAGTTTTAGCCCAAACAGGCAGATTTTAGCAACCGCAGGAATAGACGATCGAGTTCGGATTTGGAACTTTTCCGGGCAAAAAATTGCTGAATGGAAAGCTTTGCAGCAGTCAGTTAATATGGTAAACTTTAGCCCGAATGGTAATTTTTTAGCGACAGCCGGAAGGGACAGCACAGTTAAAATATGGAATTTATCAGGTAAAAATATTTCTACTTTGACAGGAATTAAAGGCTCTGTTACCAGCATCAGTTTTAGTCCAGAAGGAAAGTTATTAGCGGGGGCAGGGATAGACAGCTATGCTGCAATTTGGGATTTGTCTAAACTGCCACAATTAGTATCGCCTAGCCTGAAACTCCCAGGTCACAACGGCTTAGTGAGAAGCGTAAATTTTAGCCCAAAGGGCGATTTCATAACGACTTTAGATGGCAAATCTACAGTGCGAATTTGGAATTTGTCGGGCAAGCTGAAAAAAACACTCCCTGTTCAGGCAATTGGGCTGAGTTTCACTCCGGATCAACACCAGTATCGCTTTGCTACAGTAACATTGAATGGCAAAGTTGGGCTGTGGAATCTGTCAGAAAAAGAATTAGTTAAGGAATTTCAAACCTTGCATTTTGATGCGAAATCAATTAGTTTTAGTCCCGACGGAGAACGGCTTGCTACAGTGGGAATTGACAAGACTGTACGGCTGTGGAATTTAGCGGGGCGGCAGGTTGCTCAATTTGAGTTCGAGGAGAATGTTGTTAGTGTCAGTTGGAGTGGAGAGGGAAAGCAAATTGCTGTAGCTGGAAGCAACGGCACTGTCTGGTTGAGGCAGGTTGAAGGGTTAGAAGAATTGCTGAAGCAAAGCTGCAATTTTTTCACCACTCAACCGAAGTATTTTACAAGAGTTTCAACTATCTGCAAGTAGGGACACCGCACCGTGCCCAAAGCGTGTCAACTTAAGCTGTCAGCCCGCCAAGTTCGTTAGTCATCCATCAAGTCCGCCAGGGGTTGAAACCCCTGTCTAATAGCGAAAGTCCTCTCAAAGAGGACTGAAGAGAAGAATCTCAACTCATTAGTCCTCTTTTAGAGGACTTTAGCTTTGAGGCAGGGGTTTCAACCCCTGCCGGACTATTGGTTGTACCTTAAGTTGACACCTAGGGGCAATGCCATGTCCCTACTAATGACTATCAATTTACTTTAACAGGCGAAACACTTACATTAGGATTTGTAACTCTTTTTAAGAGTTCTTGTCGGGCTTGTTCGGGATTTTGACCTTTGGGTACTTGATATAATAATCTACAGGAACCGTCTTGAGGATTAGCTGCACAAATAATTAGTTGACCGTTGCTAGATGCACCTGCTGTGACAACATTCTCCCAGCTTCCTTGCGGTTGCGAGTTGTTGAGAATTCCTGAGACTCTGGTGCACCGAGTAATCGCATCTTCTCCTGATTCATTGAAATAGTTATCAGCTAGCCACAAAATAACGGGAATATTTTTGCCTTGTTGGACAGCAATTGTAGCTGGCCGGCCGCCAGCAGCGCCGCAGAAGAATGAAGGCGCTTGGGCAAAGGCTGGACTGTTGGCTAAAATCTGAGCAGCAAGGGCAATAATTGACGCGCTAAAAGCTGACTTTAAGAGCCGAAATTTCATGAGCAGTAATAAGCTTTTTCATTTAAGGTTACTAATAGTCTAAAAAGTTAAACTGTTTGTTGCCGGGAAGATTAGGCATTTAGAGAAAAAAATAAAATTTATTTTGCAAATTTTTGCCTTCGCACACACTGGCCTCATCTGGGCCAAAATTCCGGGAAAAAAGCTCGCTGACAAACACCAAAGGCAGAAAATAGATGCTGCCATAGGGGGCGCAGGCGCGAAGGTATAGGGTAAAGGATCGGTTTTTCAGCGTTTTTTGCGATCGCCTCGCTCTTCCCGATCCCGTCCCACCTAAATGGGAACCTGTGTTACCATCGGTAAAAATATTCTCTTTAATAATCAACAATGGGCAATGTTCTGGTGCTGAACGCCTCCTACGAACCCCTTAACATCACCAATTGGCGAAGGGCGGTAGTTTTGTTGCTGAAAGGAAAAGCAGAACAGGTAGAACACAACGGGAAATTTATTGCGCCAAACTTCCCGCTACCAACTGTGATCCGACTCAGGCATTACGTCCGAGTTCCCTATAAGGATATTCCGCTAACCCGCCGGAACATCTTGCACCGGGACGCACACTCTTGTCAATACTGTAGTTATACGGGGGACGATTTAACCCTCGATCATGTAATTCCCCGATCGCGCGGAGGAGGGGACAGTTGGGAAAACCTCGTCACCGCCTGCGTGCGCTGCAATGTCAATAAAGGCAGCCGCACGCCAAAAGAAGCGGGAATGCCGCTGCGCTATCCGCCTAGGAAACCTCACAGTGGTCTTTATTTTGAAGTGACTAAACACGTTAAGAGCGGTATGCACAAAGAATGGCAAAAATATGTAATAGGCCTTTAAAACCCCTGTCAGCGCAAGCGCGGGGGTTTTTTGCGGAAGTTCAGAGTCCTGAGATTGCTTCGTTGCAACGCACACGCCGTGCATGAGGTAAAAAGTTAAAGAGAATTTACCCTCTTAAATCCGGTTTCTCGTAATAAGTATTGGCTTTGTTAACGAGGCATCTACAAAGAAACCGGGTTTAAGAGCGAATGTCGTGCCAATGCTGAATAGTTAAATTGTTAATTTTTAATGATGAAAGACCACGCCCTTACCAATTCCGATGAAACATCTGGCAACCCCAAAGTTGAGTTTGATTCCAGCAGCGAGGTTGTACCCGCAGTGAGTGCGCCTGCGAAACGGCGCAGCAAAGCCGAAGTTGCTTCCGAAGAGAATCGCGGCCGTCTCCGCGAGGAATTGCACGATCGCAAAGTCGAGCAATTGCGCCAAATGTTCGATCGGCACAAAGGCAATCGCCAATTAATATTGCTGCAAGATTTTCCAGACCCCGACGCACTTTCAAGCGCTTGGACTTACAAATTAATCGCCGAACAATACGATATCCAATGCGAGATTATCTACGCCGGCGCCCTCAGCCACCAAGAAAATATTGCCTTAGTTAAATTGACAGGGTTGCCGTTGCAGCGGTGGACGCTGGAAACAGTAAAAACTAAGGATTTGTCGGTGTTTCAGGGCTGCGCTTTTATTGACAATCAAGGGACGACTTGTAACTTAACCGAGTATATTTTAGCCGCTGGAGTTTCGATCGCCGCCGTCATCGATCATCACAATTTGCAGGGGGAAATGAACGCAGAATTTACCGATTTGCGCCCTCAAATCCGCGCTACAGCCACGATTTTTGCCGAGTATTTACAGTCTGGACTCCTAACTCTCGACGCCAGCGTCAGTCTGCACATCAAGTGCGCTACAGCTTTGATGCACGGTTTGCGATCGGATACGATCGCCCTCAGACAAGCTCAGGAGGAAGACTTTTTAGCTGCGGCTTATTTGAGCCGATTTTACGACCCGCAGTTGCTGAATGCGGTGTTACAGTCGTCTCGTTCTAAGTGGGTGATGGACGCGATCGAGCGATCGCTCAAACACCGCACCGTCCAGAACAATTTTTCGATCGCCGGCATCGGCTACCTCCGCTATGACGATCGGGATTCTATTCCCCAAGCGGCGGACTTTTTAGTAACAGAGGAGAACGTACATACAGCCGTTGTTTACGCAATTGTTCACGACAAAGACGAAGAAATTGAAGTAGTAATTGGCTCGCTGCGAACTAATAAACTCACTCTCGACCCCGACGAATTCATTAAAGAAGCCTTCGGTCAAGATGCTCAAGGACGCTTTTTTGGTGGCGGCAGAAGTCAAGCTGGAGGTTTTGAAATTCCGGTGGGATTTCTTTCTGGCGGCAATGAGAACAGCGATTATGCAAGGCTGAAATGGGAAGTATTCGACGATCAGATTAAGCAAAAGTTGCTGCATTTAATTAGTCCTAAAGACAATCCTGTTTACGATCATTAACTCTGGGGTTTCTAGGTGCGGTATTGATTCCAGCAACAGCCTGGGAATGCCGCTGGGTTAGACCTCCGCTTAGTACGAGCTTTGGCCCCGTTTTTTTCGGCTTTTGGGCAAAATTTCAATTTGACAATCAGTCCTGGCCGCACTCCAACTCTCATCAACCGGGTTTTTCACTCTTATTGAGGGTTTGAACGAAGTAAGGGGGTTAAAAAAACCCCTTGCTCCGTCCAAGACTAAGAGTAATAAATTTTATACCAATTTCCCAAAATTACACGCTCAAGAAACCGTTTTTGTAACTTTTGTCAAAAAAGGCAACGAAGTATTTTGGTAAAAAAAAGATTTGGTGGCAAATTTAATTTCATAGAGTTTACTAACCTCCACAACAGAAATTTAAAATTTTAATAATTTTACAGGGTTATTTTTTGGAATTTTTTCTATAAAATCGCTAAATAAATCACACTTTGTTCGAGGCGACCCAGGATGTTTGGGCTGATTTTGATAAAAAAATGCCGTACAATCAGCCAAATAGACAGGGAAAAACATAAAGGCTTGGCTAAATCACATAAAAGCCTAAAATTTATATTTTTGCAGGAGATTAGTGAGTTTCAAATAAAACTTTGCAAAACTTTTGCATTTTTTACCTCAAGCAAACAATCTGTTGGTAAGACTTAAAAAAAAATTCTATATTATTTATTTTTCGGGGGTTATAATTGTAAAAAATAGATTGAAAAAAAAGGAACACGGAGATGTTTACAAAACAGAATTCCTCTTGGTCGTTAGATAAAATTATAGAAAAAATTTCAGCAATTGCACTTCAAATCAACGAGTTCGCGGAGGAGGAGACAATTTTGCAATGTGCGGTAGAAGAAACCAGGGTGCTGCTGCAAGCCGATCGCGTGATAATTTATCGCTTCCTACCGCATAGAAATGGCGTAGTATTGGCTGAATCGGTTGATGCCCAGTGGCCACGAATCCTAGGAAAACAGATTTACGATCCTTGCTTGGAAGCTACCTGGGTAGAGCGTTACAGCCAGGGACAAACGAGCAGCATTTCTGATATTCACAGCGGTCATCTTCAAGCTTGTGATGTCGAATTGCTCGATCGCATCCAGGTTCAGGCCAATTTAGTGGTGCCAATCTTGCTAGATGGCAAACAGCAGCAATCTCCGAAGCTTTGGGGACTGTTGATTGCTCATCAATGCCGAAGTCCGCGTCAGTGGGAGCCTCTCGACGTTCAGATCGTGCAATACGTTGCAGTGCAGCTTGGGTTGAGGATGCGGCATCTGGAATCTCACCGCCCGGTGCGGGCGCCAAATCAACCGCCGGAACTCGAAACAGAACCGAATCAAACTGCGATTAATACAGAAAGCGCGCCAAGAGTCAATCATCAAAATTGCCTGCAACCAGACTTTGCCTATTCCCCTAGCGGAGATATTTTTCACCTCAGTGCCTTTGACTTGTTGCAAAACCCGATCTGGGTATTTGATATTGAAAAGTTGCAAATGCGATGGGCAAACCAGACATCTTTACGCCTTTGGAATGCTTCGACGCAGCAGCAGCTCATAAGTCGCAACTTTAGCGATATGTCAGAGTCTACTCGGATTCGCTTGCAGAGCTATTTACAGCAGTTTGAGCAAGGCAAAACCTTGTCCGAGCAATGGACGTTTTACCCCGACGGTCAGCCTGTTTCTGTCGGCTGTCGCTGCTCTGGCATCAGGATTGATAGCGGGCGTTTGGCAATGCTGGTAGAGGGGATGGTTGAAACTACCGATCAGATTGAGCAGGAAACCTTGCGATCGATCGAGGCACTCCGACACACCACGCTCATGGTTTCGCTATATACCATCGAAGGTCTGCCGCTGCTGCAAAACCCCGCAGCTTTGCGCTGTTATGGGGATGCGCTGCACCCTCACTCTGCGACAGACAATGCTTTTGTGAGTCGCTTTGTTGACTCTCAGGTAGGAGAGCGAGCAATGGCAGTTCTTAAGTCCGGTGAGGTATTTAGCACGGAGGCTCAAGTGATTACTCTGGCGGGAATTCGCTGGCATGGGATGGACGTGCGGTGTACCGACGACCCGGTAACAGGCAACCCGATGTTGCTCGTGAACGAAAAAGACATTACCGACCGCCAGCAGGTAGAAACAGCCCTGCAAAAGAGTGAAACCCGGTTGTCAGAAGCCCAGCGGGTTGCCCACATCGGTAGCTGGGAATTTGACGTGATTGCCGGTAAAATTACCTGGTCTCCCGAACTCTTCGAGATTTTGGGACGATCCAGCGCCCTAGGCGAACCTACCTATGAAGAAAACCTGCGGCTTTACCATCCCGAAAGTGCCAGACAGCTACACCGGGTAGTTCAACGAGCGCTCACTCACGGAGAGCCTTATCTATTGCGCCTCAGAATCGTGCGCCCGAATGGTTCTATCCGCCATACCGAAGCCAGAGGACAGGCCCAACTCAATGCAGAGGGAAAAGTCGTTCGGTTGTTTGGTACATCCCAAGACATTACGGATCTTGTCCAGGCGGAAACAGAACTCAGAGAAATGAGTATAGCTCTTGCTAATGCCGTTGAGGGCATCTCGCGGCTGGATATTTTCGGACGGTACATCACCGTTAATCAAGCCTACGCGAATCTAGCAGGTTATCAGCCTGAAGAAATGGTTGGTATGAGTTGGCAGAAAACAGTTCATCCCGAAGACTGCGACAGGATGAGGGTCGCTTATCAAAAAATGCTAGCCGAGGGCCGAGTGGAGGTTGAGGCCCGGGGTATCCGGAAAGATGGCTCGATCTTTTACAAGCAGGTGGTGATGTTGGCAGCCTACGACTCGCAGGAGCGATCGATCGGGCATCACTGCTTTATGAAGGATATCACCGCTCGCAAGCAAGCAGAAGCAGCATTACAACAAGAGTTCCAGCGTCTGGCTGTGGTGATTGCCACCCAACAGGAAATCGCCATCCGCAATCCCAATCTCGATGCAGTCATGGCGGTGATTACCGAGCGAACTCAAAAATCGCTCGGTGCCGATGGGGCCGTGATTGAAATGCTGGAAGGGGATGAGTTGGTGTATCGGGCAGCCAGCGGTATCGCCAGCGCCTATGTTGGATTACGGATCAAAGTAGGGACAAGTTTATCGGGAAAATGTATTGCCACCGGCCAAATCATGCTTTGCGATGATTCACAAACCGATACACGGGTGGATCAGTCTGCCTGTCAGCGCATTGGTATCCGGTCACTGGTGGTTGTTCCCTTGTTCTATCAGGACGATCGGGTTGGCGTCTTAAAAGTTGTTTCCGGTACACCCTGTGCCTTTACAGAGTCAGATATTCATACCTTACAACTGATGGCGGGGTTTTTGGCGGGTAGTCTGCATCTGGCTTCAGAGTTTGATGCTAAAAACATTCTCCTGAGTCAATTACAGGAAAGCGAGGAACGGTATCGTTCTGTGATTATAAGCATGACTGAAGGCGTCGTACTTCAGCTAGCAGACGGAAAAATTACTACCTGTAATGCTAGTGCCGGAAGGATTCTCGGACTGAGCCCCGAACAACTGATGGGGCGTACATCCATAGATTTAGACTGGCGAACCGTTCAGGAAGATGGCTCTCCCTTCCCCTGCCAACAGCATCCGGCAATGATTACCCTACGGACGGGAAAACCCGTATCAAATGTGGTGATGGGCATTCACAAATCGGATAAAACGCTGACTTGGATTTCGATTAATTCGCAACCGCTGTTCCAAATGAATCAGTCTCAACCCTATGCAGTAGTAACGACTTTTGCTGATATTACAGAACGCAAGCGGGCCGAGGAGATGCTCAGACACCGGGCGGAACAAGAAAGATTAATTGCTACGACAGATGGGTTAACACAAGTAGCAAACCGCCGCTGTTTTGATGAGCGATTGGAGTCGGAATGGCACCGACTGATGCAGGGGAAACAACAGCTTTCGTTGATTATGTTGGATGTAGATTATTTCAAGCGATATAACGATTGCTACGGACATCAAGCTGGGGATATTTGTTTAGTAAAAGTGGCTTCATCGGCGGCACTTGCGGTTAAACGTTCATCGGATCTGTTGGCACGTTACGGGGGCGAAGAATTCGCTGCTATCCTACCGAATACGGATGCGGATGGCGCGATCGCGGTTGCTGAGTCGATCCGACAGGCAATCCGAGATTTGGGAATCCCTCACGAGCAATCTAATGTGAGCGCGATCGTGACTGTTAGCATGGGAATTGCAACTGTGATTCCCACTGCGGAAACATCACCGGATGAACTCGTTGCCCTCGCCGATCGAGCATTATATGATGCGAAACGACAAGGGCGCGATCGTTACACAAGCGCCAACCAGATGACGGCGCCAGAGCTTAATCCAGTTGTAGAATAGGCAAAAGGTAGGTATATCCTAGACCGCTCCTAGAAAAACGGGATAATAAAATGCCTGGAAGTATTGATATATGGTTATTTATCTGATCCGGCACGGTATCGCCGCCGCACCCGAAGAATATGATACAGACTCTGAACGCCCGCTGACTAAAGAGGGCGATCGTAAAACCCGGAAAATTGCCCAACGGCTGTACGAGCTCGAAATTCAGTTTGACTTGATTCTCACGAGTCCCCTACTGCGGGCGCAGCAAACGGCGCAAATCCTGCAAACAGTCGGTTTGAGTTCCCAAATAGAAGAATCCGCCGCCCTCGCACCTTCAGGAGACATCGGGAACTGGCTGGAGTGGTACAAACAGTGGCAGGAAATAGGTAGCGGCAGCTTGGCCCTGGTGGGCCACCAACCAGACTTAGGCCACTGGGCAGAAACTTTGCTTTGGGCTCGATCGCAAGATGCCCTGATTCTCAAAAAAGCAGGTATCATCGGCTTAATCCTCCCGGAGACCGGCTCCCCTGTGGGCCGCAGCCAAATGTTTTGGCTAACTGCGCCCAAGTTTTTGCTGCACTAGAAACAGCGAACCGCCCCGACATTAACAGGACGCGCCAGCCCTCTTAAAACGGCATTCTGGGACGGGGAAACCGGGAAAAAGGGGCGACAATACGCAGCGGTGCGATCGGACTATCTGTTGAAAAACCCGGTTTGTGAACCCCAATTAAATGATTATTTGTTAAGACTGCGACACTATCTTGGTTTCTGGTAATGTACTTTTATGTAGATTGAACTCACACAAAACGGTATCGCAATGGTCGTCGGCGAATTCAAACCAGGTTTAGAAGGTGTTCCCGCCACCTTGTCCAGCATTAGCTACGTCGATGGACAAAAAGGGTTGCTGGAATATCGCGGGATTAGCATCGAGGAACTGGCACTGAAAAGTTCCTTTCTCGAAACTTCATATTTATTAATCTGGGGGGTACTTCCGACAAAGGAAGAACTCGAAGCTTTCGAGCATGAAATTCGCTATCACCGCCGGATCAAATATCGCATCCGGGACATGATGAAATGCTTTCCTGAAAGAGGACATCCAATGGACGCCCTGCAAGCTTCAGCGGCCGCCCTGGGCTTGTTCTACTCTCGCAGAGCTCTGGCTAACCCAGCATACATTCGAGAAGCTGTAGTGCGGCTGCTAGCTAAGATTCCCACGATGGTAGCAGCGTTCCAGCAAATGCGACGGGGAAATGACCCGGTGCGGCCGAGGGATGACTTGGACTACTCAGCTAACTTTCTTTATATGCTCAACGAGCAAGAACCCGATCCGCTGTTAGCTAGAATTTTTGACACTTGTCTGACTCTCCACGCTGAACATACAATTAATGCCTCTACATTTTCGGCAATGGTAACAGCTTCGACGCTGACAGACCCTTACGGAGTGATTGCTTCAGCAGTTGGCACTTTGGCGGGGCCGCTGCACGGGGGAGCTAATGAAGAAGTGATTGATATGTTGGAGCAAATTGGTTCGGTAGAAAATGTGCGGCCTTTTGTCGAGAAGTGCGTTGCAAATAAGGACAAAATTATGGGTTTCGGTCACCGAGTTTACAAGGTGAAAGATCCCAGAGCAACTATTCTTCAGAGGTTAGCGGAACAGTTGTTTGAGAACTTCGGCCACGACGATTATTACGACATTGCTATCAAGTTAGAAGAAGTGGTTGAGGAAAAACTAGCTCACAAGGGAATTTATGCAAATGTAGATTTCTATTCGGGTTTGGTTTACCGCAAAATGGGAATTCCGCTGGACTTATTTACACCAGTTTTTGCGATCGCCCGTGTTGCCGGCTGGTTGGCCCACTGGAAGGAACAGCTAGAGGCAAACCGCATTTACCGCCCGACTCAAATATATACGGGGACTCACGGTGCTCCTTATATTGCGATCGAGGACAGACTCCCATCCTAAAGCTAAATTATCAACCCAGATATGTAAATGGCGAGAATAATTGTTTTGCTTTCGTGAAGTGTGGAATTAAAAATTGTTTTCGCCTTCCGAGTCAGGAAGCAATCTCTGTCTGCCAAAAACTGCCGTGCTGGGTTGCACCCCTCTTGTATGTTGTGGTGTTTGTTGGCGACAATAGTAAGAAGTGACGATTTTCAGGAACTCCGGTCCTCAGACTTGCGGGTCTGAGGCTTTTTATTGCAATATTACGAATAGCTTTCGGTAGGTTGCTGCGCGCGCACCCTACTTGTATTTACGCTTCGCTTGTATAGTATTAGATACAAAGTGAAGATGCGCGATCGCATTTAAATTCCTCCCGCTTTTAGTCGTCAGAACATCTATGGCTTACAGCAACAGCGAAATTGAGGGCAAGTCTTTCTACCAATCCGAACCCTTGATCGCCCGCTTGAGAGGGATTATCCGAGATTATCCCGAAGGCGTTGGCATTATCAAAGAGTTGATCCAAAATGCTGACGACGCTAAAGCAACGCGCGTAGAAATTACTCTTGATTGGCGCCACCATCCGGTCAAACAATTGCCTGACGATCGTATGGTACGGCTAATGGGGCCGGCGATGTTAGTCTACAACGATCGCGTGTTTGCAGATAAAGATTTTGAGAGCATTCGCAGTCTGGGACAAAGCGAAAAAGCCCGAGATTTGCAGAAAACGGGTAGATTTGGCGTCGGGTTTAATGCAATATATCATGTTACAGATTATCCGAGTTTCGTATCGCGCGATCGCATCATCTTTTTTGATCCTCACGGCGCGGCGATTCCGGGCACTTCCCGACAAGAACCGGGACGCGAATGGAATTTGGCAGACGCTAAATGGTACGAAAAATATCCCGATTTTATGCAAGTCTACGCAGCGGGAGGATTGCCATTAGGAGATACAAATTTTCAAGGCACTTTGTTTCGCTTGCCCTTGAGAACCGCAGAACACGCTAAAAATAGCGAAATTCGCAAACAAGCTTTTACCGAATCCAACGTCAATGAACTACTAGACGCACTGATTAATTCAGGTGAAGAACTGCTGCTATTCCTGAAATCGGTTCAGGAAATTAGAGTTTACGAAATCCCCGCCAACAGTCAAGAAACTAGGCAAGAGATTCTGGCGATTGTTACCCAGAACCAGCAAGAAGTACGAGAATCGCGGCAACAACTCCTCGATGCAATTCCCCAGACACCAGACAAATTGCTGGAATTGTGCCACAATAATCCAGCCGGTTTAATATCAGTTTCTTACCGCCACGAGATAGAAACGATTAGCGGGAATCGGAATACCAAATCAACTTGGAGAACAGTAAGTTTAATTCGCACAGATGAAGGCGACGAGTTGGCAAAAGTCATAAAAGCAATGTACGAAAGCCAAGAAAAAGTATTGCCTTGGGCGGGCGCTGCTGCTAGGATTAATGCTGTTAGTACCGAGGGAAATCCTCAACCTGTGGGCGGGAAAGTTTACTGTTTTTTGCCACTTCCCCTGGAAACTGGGCTACCCGTTCACATCAACGGTTTTTTTAACTTAAATAGTTCGCGGGATAACCTCAGCAGCGACAGCGGACAAACTGGAAAAGACCGACCGAGAGCTATTTGGAACCAGCTACTCGCACAGCACGTTTTGTCCCACGCTTATGCTAACTTAATTGTTGATTTAGTGCAAGATATTGGCAGGTATCAGCCAGAGGAATTTTACAAACTTTGGCCTGTTAGCAAAATTACTGTCAGCAAAGCTCTCGAAGAACTGCACCGTTTTGTCATACAGTTATTGTATCAGAGAGCAGTTGTGCGATCGGCTGTAGAACACGCTGTAACTCAACATCTATTCAGCGGGGCCGTGGTGTCACAAACAAGATGGGTGACGCCTCCGACAGTCAAAAATCTACCTTCTAAAAAGTTGTGGGACGAATTATTAGCAGCAATGCGCGCCGACAATATCGACATTCCCGAACCGCCATTACCCGAGTCAATTTTGGCAGCTTTTAAAGATGCAGGTTTGCTGTTGCAAACATTCACGGCAGCTAACTTGCGACAACACTTAACCGAAAACAAACAACTAGGCGTCCCCTTGCAAGATGCACCGAAACCCAGCTTGCAAAATAGACAGTGGATTGCGAATATGCTGCGCTATTGCATCAGCGACAATCACCGGGATTTGCGCGGTTTACCGCTAGCTTTTCTCGCTAATAATACTCTGCAAGTATTTGGTTACAACCCGATAGGCACTATTTACTTTTCCGAAGAGACATCAAGGCAGATATTTGCCGATCATCTAGAATGGTTTTTGCATCAAGATTTAAGCCAGGTAGTGCCTACACATAACATGATTGGCGTGTCAGAAATGAAGGCTACAGAAGTAGCGAGAAAATTGGTTTATGTCATTAGTTCAACGCAGTCACAATGCGATTGGCAATCTGATGCACTAAATCCACCAAATGCAGAGTGGTTGACTCTCGTATACAATTATTTTTTTAATATCTCCCCCAGATATCTGTCGCCAGAAACAGTCGAGGAATTAAAGAAAGTTCCACTGGTTCCGGGAAATGATGGTAAGCTTCACAAAGGAGGAACTGCGGAAACTCCTTTGTTGTGCGCTGATAATATTGCAGCGGAAACGATCGAGGCTGTACAGTATTTTGGGGTGACGCTTGTCAAAGCACCGGCTAAACTTGAAAGTGCGATCGCCCAATTTGCTCAAAGACACAAAAATCTGTTAGTCTATTTTCTGACAGGCCCAGATGTCCTAGACACAGTATCTTCGCGGTGCGATCGAGGTTTGCCGCCCTACCACCAACAGCATTATACCTCTCTCCTCAATTTCCTGGCAGCTTCAGAACCAACAAATTACGACCAAGATAGCCTCAACAAGCTGCGTCAACTACCAATTTACCCCACAACTTCCCACGAAATAGTTTCCCTCAACGATGAAAATGTCTACCTTCCGGGCGGTGGATACGAACCGCCGGAAATTGCAGGTACGTTGAGGCTTTTACGCATAGAAAAAAACAGGCAATGGCTGCGGCTGTTCCAATTTTTGCAAGTTCCGGTACTGAATCGCGCTAGACTAATTCGCGAGTGTTTGTTACCTGAGTATGCCTCATTTGCTCCTGAAGAACAATTAATCGCGCTGGCGTGGATTCGAGAGCATCTGAATGATGCTTGCAAAGAACTAGAAAAAGCAGGAGAGAATGCTTTTTCATTCCAGGAAGAGCTGAAAAAGGCGCGTTTGGTACGCTGTAGCGATCGCAGATTACGCTCTGTCGAACTAATTTACAATCCCGAAAGTCAAGTAATCCGCAACATTCTCGGAAATTTAGCAGCTATTCCAGACATGGAATTTTACTCGCAGGATTATGCACTCTGGCTCGATTTTTTCGATAATTTGGGGATGCGAAAAACCTTGAGTGCAGATGACATTGCAGCTTGTGTTGACAATCTAATTCAAACCGCCAATCGTTCGGGTACAGGCGCAGTAACCGATGCTTGTATTGCGGTTTTTAACTACATAGTTGATAATTGGGAGGCACTAAAATATACCCAAATTGGGAATACCAACAAAACACTGGCTGAAACACTCGCAGATAAACCTTGGCTTCCTGTCGAGCAAAATCCTGAGAAGTTAAGCCAATATCCCGCCGCTGCGATACCTGAACCCAGGCTGTATCGCGCTAAAGATGTCTGTTTCATTCAAGATGTTCGCTTAGTTGCTAGCCAAAAATTTTTATTTGCACGCCCTGATCGCGACTTGCTGAAGCCCGAAATCAGAACTGCACTTGGTTTTCAGCCTGTAGATACCACTACAGTTATCGACCACTTTGATACACTAATCAAAACTTGGGAAAATGACAGTTGAAATCACGACATCCGACGCTCTAAACGCACATTTACAATCAGTAAAGGCAATTTACAAGTATCTCGATGATACTTTCATCAAAGGCAGTATTTCCAGCGAACAACGCCAGCAAATTCAAAAGCGCTTTGCTCACCGTCAATGTCTGTGGGATGAGTCTAGGGGTAAGTTTTGGCGGCCAAAATACGCTTTTTTGGATGACGTGCCTTTTTTCGGCAACCGCCGCACAACTATAGCGGTTTCTCATCCATTTTCCGAAGTCTATCAGCTTTTGGGACAAGGGCGATCGCCTGTTGTACAAGATTACCTAGATTTTCTCGAAGAATTAGCAGCAGAGTACAGCAACACACCTTTAAACGCAGCAGATAAAAACTCTGCGATCGAGGTCATCGGCCGTCTAGAATCTCAACAGTCATTAGAAGGCTGCACAGTTAAAAACCCACCGATTCTTACTGCTAACATCACACTTGCTCCCGCCTGTCAAGTTCTCATCCCCGACGCACCTTGGCGCAAAGATTACATTGATCCCAACCAGATACTGCACCAGCAAATCTCCCCAAACTTTGCCAAAGCTGCGGGAAGTCTTTCTTTATTAAAAGATGTGATTGAACATCCGACGACGGTCAAAAATGCCCTAAATGCTAAAAGTAATGATTGGTGTCGAGAATGGCAAAATACGCTAAATTCCCCAGAATTTATATCGGGTTTAAAGCGGCTGATTTTCCACGAGCGCGACTCGGAACCAATCCTCAATATCATCTGGATTGCAAAGGCTAAAGTTTCGCCAGCTAGTCAAATTCATGTAGATTTATTCTGGAAGGGTGAAACCAAAATCGCGGCATCTATACCGGGGACTCAATACTTTGATGAGTTGAATAAAATATTTCATATTATCAGTAGCAGTAGCAGATACATTATGCTCTGCTATTTAGCAGAGAGTATTAATGCTCGACTCGGCGAATATGCAGTGCAAAATCTGCTGCCGCTGGCAAGCATTCTGGATGCTGAGCCGAACAATATTAATGCTTTGCTAAATGAGTTGCGAATTAGGTCTTTACCGGGCGATTTGTCTCCCGTCACCGCCCCTAATTTAGAAATTACATCCTCTGCAGGAGAAAAGGGCGATCGAAAGGGCGATCGCTCAATTTATTGGGGCGCATTTTGAGCGATTATAATGAGCATTATTATCGGCTCTGTAAGGTGCACATTGTGCACCCTACCAGCCTCTATTCTTCAGTCCGCGCAGGCGGACTTCGTTTGTATAGACGCGGTTTCAACCGCCGAATCTAAACAGATTGAGCTACATGATGGCGGCTAGTCAATTTATCCAATTGATTCACCAACAAACTTAGGAACAATCCGACATCGGTAACAACTCCAGTAGATTCGATCGAACCCCGATCGCTCAATTTCGTCACCACCGCCGGATTAATGTCCACACAGACCATCTTCACACCAGCCGGCGTCATATTTCCCACACCAATTGAGTGCAGCATAGACGACAGCATTAACACCATATCCGCACCCCGTAACAGCTCAGTATATTCTTCTTGAGCCTTAACTAAATCCATTTGCGTGTCGGGAAGTGGCCCGTCATCGCGGATCGAACCCGCCAGAGAAAACGGTATATTGTTCTTCACGCACTCGTACATCACACCGTTAGTAACCAACCCTGCTTCAACAGCTTTTGCAATACTCCCGTAACGCCGCACAGTGTTAATTATTTTCAAGTGGTGCCGATGTCCGCCGCGCACAGCAACACCGCGTTTCATGTCAACCCCTAAAGAGGTTCCCATATTCGATTGTTCCATGTCGTGAACCGCGATCGCATTTCCGCCCAACAACGCTTGCACGTAACCTTCGCGAATCAAATGCGCTAAATGTTCGCCACCGCCAGTGTGGATAACAACAGGCCCCGCCGTAACTACAACTTTGCCACCGCGATCGCGAATTTGGCGCAATTCCCACGCTACTTGTTCCACCACCAATTCTACGCGGCGCTCGCTAGAAACGCTGCCCGACATAAAGCTGAATTCTTGAGAATTGCGCTGTTCCCGCGATTCTGTTTTGCGGATGGTGCGGATACCCACTACATCTACAACGACTTTTTCTCCTACTTTTAAATCGCGCAATAATTTGCATTTAGCCACTGGGCCATCAGCGGTTTCAGTAATAGCAACAGCACCATCCATCCGCTGATTTTGCGCTTTCACCCACTGACCATTTACCCGCACTTCCGTGGGATAAATCGTACTAACATAAAAGTCGTCCGGGCCAACGCCATCTTGCACTACCGGTTCTAAAATAGCGTCGCAAATCTCTTGTGGTGGCGGCACTGCACCCAAGTCAATCAGCATTCCCATCATTTCTTCCATCACATCGTGGGAAGGAGCCGAAACTTTAACGTCCGCAGATGATGTGCTTTGCCGCTGCTCTCCCAGATTGAAATTGAGCACTTGGAAACTGCCACCGAGATCGACAATTAAGTCTAAAGCACGGCTGATTAAACCCGCATCGAGCAAGTGACCTTCCATGCGAATTGTGCGGCTTTCTACCATCACGTTTGCCGATCGATCTTCTTGCACTGGTTCCGTTACCCGTAGCGTCAAACACTTACAGGCGCCGCCCGCTTTTAGAAATTCGCTCATCGGCGTTTCAATTACTTGAAAACCAGCCTGAGTAATGCGCGTTTTCAAGGCTTCGCTAACCTTGTTCATTACCACAACTTTGTCAATATTGACCGCATTGCAGGCAAAATTTGCGGCATCGGCTTCTTCAATAGCAATGCGTTTTTCCGGCGCAACTCGCATTTCGATTAAGCGGTTGGAATACGAGTCAAATGCTGCTGGATAGTAGAGCAAATATCCGCCTGTCAGAGGACAAAAACAGGTGTCTAGGTGATAGAAACGTTCGTCAACTAAACGCAGGGAAAGCACTTCTATGTTGAGCCATTTTGCTAGTAGCGGGTGCGAGTCGAGTTCGGAACGGAAGCCGTATCCGGCCCACAACCAGCGTCCTTCGCGATCGAGCAAAGCATCGCCAGCGCCCTCAAACGGCAAGTCTTTCGGGAGTTCGTGCACGGTGAAACCTTTGCTTTCAAACCATGCTTTGAAATAGGGTTCTTCGCCTTGGCGTTCTTTGTGATAGAAACGGCTGAGGACGAAGGTATTGCCTAAAAGTAAGCCTGCGTTGGCGGTGAAAACCATATCCGGCCAGCCTTTTGCCGGCGGTACGAGGTCTACAACGGCGTTGTCTTTGAGGACGTGGTAAAGTTTTTCCCACTGTTCGACGGCGCGATCGCGCGATGATTTGTGGACATTTCCCTCCATCCACGGATTAATCACGTAATCCACATCGTAGTGGTCGGGAGCACACATGAGGAAGCGAATTGAGTCAGTCATAATTCAGTTAAAATGTGGTAGACGCTACAGCAGACGTATGTTGACAGAGTTTGTATAATAGCAACTGTAATATTCACTACTAATTTTAGCAGCGCAACGTCTGGAGCCTCAAAAGGCTAACTCTTTATTATATCATGTTTAAGATGAGATTACATTAAATGACAGACCGTTCGCAGGAAATACTGGAGAAAATGTCAGGTTATGACGCACTCTAAAATAGGTTCTGGTAGACGATTAATATCCTGTGCGTTGAATTGCCCCTAATCTGACGGTGCAGGGGCGTTTACGCTCGTCTGTGGCTGATATTATAGATTGTTGGTGAACCCGCCCCCACCAGAATTAGGGTTAATTTACCCGACATGATATGACAGCTTCTCCTAACTTTCAACTTTCAACTTTTGCGAAATCGGCAGTTCGATCGCAAATTCTGTTCCCCGGCCAACTTCTGAATGACACTCCAACTTACCGCCGTGGGTGTCTTTAACTATTTGGTAACTAATCGACAACCCTAAACCAGTGCCGCTGCCGACAGGTTTGGTAGTAAAAAACGGGTCAAACATCCTTGACTGAACTTCGGGAGGGATACCGGGCCCGCTGTCAACAATCCGCACACACACTTGATTTTCGCTGCTGAGTTCAGTAACAATGCGAATCTGGTTAACTTTGCAAGTACAGTGGGCTGATGACTCTTCTATAGCGTCGATCGCATTCACCAGCAAATTCATAAATACCTGGTTTAATTGAGCCGGATAACACTCGACTTTGGGCAGGTTCCCGTAATTTTTAATAACTTGAATCTCCCGACGTTTTGGCTGTGACTGGAATCGGTGCTGCAAAATCACCAACGTGCTCTCTATTCCTTCATGAATGTCTATTACTTTGCGATCTGTTTCGTCGAGTCTAGAAAAGTTTCTCAAAGACAGCACTATCTGCTTAATGCGGTTAGCACCTTCTTGCATTGAAGCCATGATTTTCGGGAAATCGCCAGCTATAAAATCCACCTCGACTTCTTCCAATTCTTGGGCTATTTCTGGAACTGGTTCAGGATAGTATTGCTGGTAGAATTGGAGCAACTTCACCAAATCGCGAGCGTACTGTGCGGCGGGAATAATATTGCCGTAGATGAAGCTAATCGGGTTATTAATTTCATGGGCTATTCCGGCTACCATTTGCCCGATACTTGACATTTTTTCGGATTGAATAAGCTGAGATTGAGCCTTTTTTAAGTCGGCCAGAGTTTGTTCTAACTGTTGCGCTTTTTCTCGTTCTCGCTGTTCGCTAAATTGCAACTCTACTTCGGCTTGTTTGCGATCGCTAATATCAATATGGGTGCCCGTCATCCGCAAAGGATTTCCCGAAGCGTCGTGTTCCATCACCTTCGCTTGAGCTAAAATCCACTTCCACTCGCCGGATTTTGTCAGCATCCTAAATTCCACTTCGTAAGTAGGATTTTTGCCTTCCAGGTGAGCATTTAGCGCTGCTTTAGCCGGAGACAAATCCTCTGGATGTACCAGTTGCTCCCAGGATGCAAAACTATTTGCTATTTCCTCTACTTCATATCCCAGCATCATTTTCCACCGGGGATTAAAATAGACTTCTCCCGTGGCCAGATTCCAATCCCACAATCCCATCGCACTGCCTTCAAATGCCAGATAAAAACGTTCTTCGCTAATTTGCAAAGCTGCTTCGGCTTGTTTGCGATCGCTAATATCCATCACTGTTCCCAACAGTTTGATTACTTCCCCTGTTTCACTAAAAACAGCTTCTCCCCTTCCTTCGAGGTATATAATTTGACCGCTAGGATGCAAAAATCGGAACTCTCTTTTGTAGGAAATTCCTTGTGAGATAGTCAGGCTGACTGTTTGTTGAAATAATTCTCTGTCGTCGGGATGACACATCTTTAAAAGTTTGGCAGATGTCGGTTCAGTTGCACTTGAGTCAAGACCAAAAATGCGGAATACTTCTTCTGACCAAGTGATTTTATTTGTGACTAAATCAAATTCCCAACTGCCGATATGGGCAATTTTTTGGGCTGCTGCTAGACTAGCTTCGCTTTGTTGAAGTTTAAGTCGCTGTTGTTTATCTTGTTCGAGAAGATTGGCTTGAGCGATCGCAATTCCCATTTGTGCCGCCACAGTTTTCAATAATCCGATCTCATCTGGTGTCCACTGGCGCGGGCGATCGTACTGGTGCAGGCATATCATTCCGTTGGCTTTTCCCTGGTAGGAAGTGCGGATGGATATCATCGACTTCAAACCTATTTGACCGCACAAATCTCGGACGTTTTCTAGCAGCGGTTCGGAAAAAACATCGTCAGAAACTACAGCTTGATCTTGGGACAATAAAAACTGAACGTGAGGATTGCCATCTATGGGGATTTCTAAATCTAAAAGCGATTTGGAGGCGGATTTTCTGTACTCAGCGACATTAACAATTCTGGGAATAGGGTGTTCTGTGTAGGTGTGAACCAAGCAGCAATCAGCATTAAAAATGCGACCAATTTGGGCAGTCGCTGTTTGAAAAACTTGCTCCTGCTTTAAGCTGTAACGAATTTCCAGAGTAATTGTTTCTAGCAGAAATCTTTGCTTAATTTGCCGTTCCAAAGCAGCTAAAGCTGTTTTAAGTTCGAGTTCGGCTTGTTTGCGATCGCTAATTTCAGTAGCCGTTCCTAAAATTTTCCAAGGTTTGTCGTCTGGTGTTCTGGCGAACACTGTATCCACGCTAACAAACCAGCGATATTCACCATTTTTGTGCGGAATTCTGTACTCAAACTCAAAGCTTTCACCGTCTTTTGCTGCCTCAATCCTGCTCATGTGTTCTAAGAATCCGGGCAAATCGTCAGGGTGTATTAAGTTAGGAAGAAATCCTCCTGCCATCTGCTGGATTTCTTCAAGGGTGTAGCCAATATCGCTATAGATTTCGCGGTTGATATACAGAGTTCGCTGTTCAATCAAATCGGAAACGTACAAAAGATTAGGATGTGTTTGAATTACCGCCGACAGCCAGCGTTGGCTGTCTCGGAGTTCGGCTTCGATCCGCTTGCGTTCTTCTATTTCTGCTTGCAGCAGCGCATTTTGTGCTAAAATTTGTTTATAAAGACGGTTCAGAAGCAGTTGATTTTCGACACGGCTCACCACTTCTTCTGTTTGAAATGGTTTACTAATGTAGTCGGCCCCCCCCACCGAAAAAGCTTTGACTTTATCAAAAACTTCATTTAAAGAGCTAATAAAAATCACAGGAATGTGTTTGGTTTGCGGACAAGCTTTTAGCTGTTCGCAGACTTGATAGCCATCCATACCGGGCATCATAATGTCCAGCAAAATCAAATCCGGTGGACTCGACAGAGCAAAGTTAAGAGCCAATTTGCCATCTCGTGTCGGCCGCACTTTATATCCCCGCTTAGACAAAAGCTGGGATAAAAGTCGCAAGCTTTCTGGATGGTCGTCCACCATTAAAATATTTTCTTGTAAGACAGTGTTTTGAAGTCTAATTGTTTCTAGTCTTGGATTTTTATCGTCAGTTGTATTCACAGTAAACCCTCCAACTCTTCAAGTTGTATATGTGGGAATATTTTTAAAGTCATTAACCGCTTGTAGCTAACACTCTCCGATGAACCAGCACAACTATTGACTATATAGCACACTCCTAAATCATCTGTCATTATATCAAAAACAATGCTCTTTTGAAAATGTTGGTGGCTCAACTTATCGGAGCCGAGTTAGAAAACAGCCTTGATGCCTCAAATCACAGGCTAAGCAAGGAATTTTGATTAAAGGTAAAACTTGTACTTTTACAATTTTTATAACCCGGTTTTTCCTCCCTTTACCGGGTGGCTCTCTATTGTGTTTGGTCACTAGATACCCACACTCGAAAGGTTAATTAAAACAGACCGGAACATGGGTGTCAACTTAAGACTAAAGTTCTTTTTTTTCTGGTTTGTATCCAAGTCTTGAGTTCCCTAAATCCAGGGCGGTTTCATTTTTTTGTAGGGGCAAAACCCACGCCCGGTTCCACCGATGCCTGAAATGCCCATGAAATCATCTCTGGGTGGGGGCGGGCATTCTTGGCACCCCCCTACAAAAGCCTGGTTTTTCGTAGGGGCAATCCCCCGTGGTTGCCCCGAAACAGCCCTGTTTCCTAAATCCCCCTTCTGAAGCAGCGCTAGGGCAGTGTAGGCATAATTGTCAAACAGTATACCGTTACTAATTATGAGCTTAAGTTGACACCAATGGCCCCTGAAAGACTCCTACAATATATTATATTTTATTTGCGCTGTCGGGCTGATTTATGGTATGTTGTTCTCGGCCTGCAATTCCCCGCAAGCGGCGTACACGGCTTTCACGTTATACCAATTCAGAAAAATCCGAGCAATTTCTAGAGCTAACTGCGGCTTGCCTTGGTCAATCAACCACTGCAAAAAAGGAGTCATCGTTCGCTCATTTAGCATTCCACCTAATGATAAAAATCCCCACAGAATTTGGTGCAAAACAGTCATTTGAATCATCATCCGTACTTCCCAATTTGGGTGTTTTTGATAAAACAAAACTCCCATTCTACCGCGCTGAATTTCGCGGTCAATCATGCCAGGAATTTGCTCTAAACTAAAAGGTGGATGCCAGTGATAGCCGACAGCAGCCGGACATTTAATGAGTTTCAAACCTAATTTTTTTAACCTGACACCCAATTCTAAATCTTCCCATCCGTACAGTTGAAAGCGAGTGTCAAAAAGTCCAGCAGCCTGCAGCCAGCGGCGGGCGATCGCCACATTTCCCGTAGCAAAATAAGCCGCCGAAAAATCGGTAATTTTGTAAGGTTCTGAGGTAGGATTGTCGAAATTGCAAGTATTAATCACGCTGCCGTAAGTAAAAACAGCATCAGTATCTTTGTAACCCTGTAGTAAAGCATCGGTGTGTGCTTGCAAAAAATGCTCTGTTACCACCAAATCGCTGTCAATAAAAATAATCGTATCGCCCTTAGCATCTTCAACGCCCAAATTCCGGGCCGCCGCCGGGCCCTGGTGAGATTGACAGATCGATCGCACATGAGGCAACAAGTCAGCATTTGCGGCCAACCACTCCAGCGTCCCGTCCGTCGATCCGTCGTCCACGACAATTACTTCATACTCTCTGACAATCTCACCGAACTGCTGATTTTCCAAAGCCAGTAGACATTTTGCCAAAATCGGTTTACGATTATACGTCGGAATCACAACACTAAAAAACACGGCTTTTCCCCATCGCCACAGTTACCGTATCCCACGGTAGCAGATTTTCCGCAGCAACTCCCCCGGTAAATAGCCAAGTTTAGCAAAAAAAGAATATATAAATCTGTACTATTTCTGACAAGAATCGATCTCAATTAGGTGCATAATGAAAAGTCGGTTAAATATCACATCTTGCACCATTCTCCAGAACAGGCAAGATGCCTGTTCCACAAACATTTAATTTTCTTGTGGGGCAGGCATCTTACCCCATTCTCTCGAACAGGCAAGATGCCTGTTCCACAAAAATGATATTTTTTTGTGGGGAGTAGGGGTTGGGTCGAAGAGCCCGCCCTGAAAAGCTTAGTGACAAGGGTGCAAGATGTCAGTTAAATTCAGGATGTAAAGAACAATGAGTCGCGCTAAAAAAGTTGTCCTAGCATATTCCGGCGGAGTCGATACCTCCGTCTGCATTCCTTACCTCAAAAACGAGTGGGGTGTTGAAGAAGTAATTACTCTGGCCGCGGATTTGGGACAGGGAGACGAATTAGAACCGATCCGCAAAAAAGCTTTAGCATCCGGTGCTTCGGAATCTTTAGTTATTGATGCTACCGAAGAATTTGTCAAAGACTATGCGTTTCCAGCGATTCAAGCTAACGCACTTTACGAAAACCGTTATCCCCTTTCGACTGCCCTCGCTCGCCCGCTGATTGCTAAATTGTTAGTAGAAGCGGCGGAAAAATACGGTGCAGATGCCATCGCCCACGGTTGCACCGGCAAAGGAAACGATCAGGTGCGGTTCGATGTGTCGATCGGCGCGCTCAACCCCAAGATTAAAATCTTAGCACCAGCGCGGGAGTGGAAAATGAGCCGCGAGGAAACGATCGCATACGGCGAAAGATGCGGCATTCCGTCGCCGGTGAAAAAGTCTTCGCCTTACAGTATCGATCGCAACTTATTAGGAATGGCAATTGAAGCCGGAATCCTCGAAGATCCTTGGGCGGAACCGCCAGAGGAAGTTTATTTGATGACAAAGGCGATCGAACAAACTCCCGACACACCCGAATATATTGAAATCGGTTTCGAGTTCGGAAATCCTGTCACTTTGAACGGCAAAAATTTATCACCAGTCGCCTTAATTTCCCAACTCAACGAAATAGTTGGAAACCACGGAGTCGGCCGAATCGACATGATTGAAAACCGCCTCGTCGGGATTAAATCGCGGGAAATTTACGAAACACCAGCGATTTTAGTTTTGATGCACGCGCACCGAGACTTAGAAAGTTTGACGCTGACAGCAGATGTGACGCGGTACAAGCGAGGCATCGAAGAAACCTACAGCCAAATGATTTATAACGGTCTTTGGTACAATCCTTTGAAAACAGCTTTAGACGCATTTATTCAGGACACGCAAAAGCGAGTAACTGGAACCGTGCGGCTCAAACTGTTCAAAGGAAATGCGACAATTGTTGGCCGCAAATCGGAAAATTCCCTGTACAGTTTCGACTTAGCAACCTACGGCGCAGAGGACGAATTCGATCACAAAGCTGCCGAAGGATTTGTCTATGTTTGGGGACTACCAACCCGCATTTGGTCGGAAAAAAATAGAGGTTACAAATAGGAAGCAATTAGGGTTAAAAACCTGATGTTAAGCCAATACGGCTCAGTTAAGCTCGATCCCCCCTAGCGCCTAGGGCGGGCACGGGGAGTAGGGGTCGCACCGCCCCTACGAAGGGGAGTAGGGGGTGGGACAAGAAATTACTCTTGCGTCCCCCTTCTTAAGGGGGATTTAGGGGGATCTCGCCCGGAATAAATAGTTTTAACTGAACCTTATTGGATGTTCAGCCGCCGATTCGTGGAATTAAAGTAGGGTGTACATGGCGAACCTTATTTGCTGCACTCGCCCAACCTGTGCCAATTACCTAAGTTCTGAGTTAGTAAAATACAGTAATAATTGGTAATTGGTAATTGGTTGTTTTTCTAATAATTTGTTAAACTGTCTTCAGACAAATTTAGCTTTGAGGCAGGGGTTTAAACCCCTGCCAGATTACTGTCAAATCGAGATTTTTGCCTGCTTTCTACCTTCCGATTACAGCCTCGGATCGACAGGTTCGCTCTCCATCGCTAAAACTCCGAAAACGCACTCGTGAACTTGTCTCAAAGGAGCACCCGCAACAAATCTCTCCAATGCTTCTATACCGAGAGCAAACTCTCGCAACGCCAAAGAACGCTTGCCGGAAAGTCCGCGCGATCGCAGTTTTTCTAAATGTTCCGGCAAAGAATATTCCAGACCATAAATAATTCGCAAATACTCTTTACCGCGACATTTTACCGCAGGCTGTACAAGTCCTTTGCTATTTTTCACAATAAAATCCATTGGTTTAACAACCATTCCTTCGCCTCCCGCCGCCGTCAGTTTTTCCCACCATTGAATCCCCGCCAATTGGCTGTCAAAATCTGCAATTTCAACTATTTTGTATTCAGTAGCTAACAGGAATTCCGGGTCAGCTTGACAAATTTGTGAAATCTGTTCCATGTGCCAACAGTGATTTTTGTCAGTGTGAACAGTTCCCTCGGTTGCCAAGATGTGGAAAGGTGCTAATTTGAGGTCGGAGAGCGATTTTACTGGCCAGCAGTAGCGCTGATAGGCATGAACATAGCGATCGGCTAGTTCGGCTCGCTCTTGATAGCTGATTAGCAAAGAATTGATTTCAACTCCCCGCTGGTTTGCCTGTTCTAAGTTCTTAATCGCCTCCGCAAACCCGTGACGAGATGCTGTTCCCACGGCGGCGTATTGCTCTTTCAATAAACCTTGAGCTTTGGCTGACCAAGGCATTAATTCGCAGTCCAAACACACCCAATCAGTTTGAAATTTCTCCCAAAAATTGCTGGCAGTGAGAGCGACATTTACCCGCGCTAAAAATTCTCTTTCTAAGGTAGAATTATCGAAAAAATGCCGTCCCGTGCGGGTGTAGCAAATGCCCATACTCTCGCTGAGAATGCCAAAGCGGCGTAAAGCTGCCGATGCGTCGCGGCAAACGATCGCAACTGCACGGGAACCCATGTGCTTTTCTTCGCACACAACTGTCGATATGCCCTGCTGTTGGTAGTAGCTAAATGCTTCGGCTGGATGTTCTAAAAGTCCTGGTTTTTTGGAGGTAGCAGCGGGAGACATTGTGGGCGGTAAATAAATCAGCCATTTGGGATTGGCGGCAAACCGACTCATTACTTCTAGGGCTGCGATCGCATTTTCTTCTTTAATCGTAATGTTACTTTGCAGGCGAGTTGAAATGATGCGTTTTCCGAGTACGTCGCTAATGTCCAGTACGTCATCAAACTGCTGTTGGGCGGTGAGATTCACTGCCGCCAAACCGCTATCGATCGCGGGTGAATTAATGTCTCTATTGTTAAGTGGAGTTGGGCTGTCTTGAAAGAGGATCGGTTTGGCAGGTTCGCAGTAAATTCTAGCAGCGGGAACGCTGACAAATTCTCTTTCGGGATACCGCAAAGCTGTTAGTTTGCCTCCGAAAACGCAGCCAGTGTCAATATCAACAGTATTGTTCAACCATTCTGTTTCTGGAACGGGGGTGTGTCCGTAAACAACCGCTGCCTGACCTCGATATTCGGCGGCCCAATTGTAGCGGACGGGCAAGCCGAATTCATCGATTTCGCCAGTTGTTTCTCCGTACAAGGCGAAATCTCGAATGCGGCGCGATGCACGTCCCTGAAATTCAGCTTTCATCCCAGCGTGGGCGACGACTAATTTTCCGCCATCGAGGACGTAATGCCCAATCAAACTATCTAAAAATTGGCGAATTTCTCGTACTGCTGATTCGCGCAATTCATCCGGTAAAGCGGCAATTTCTGCTAAGGTTTGTTCGAGTCCGTGGTTGATTTTGACATTTTTGCCGTTGAGTTTTCGCAGCAGTTTGATGTCGTGGTTTCCAGGTACGCATAAAGCTGTTTCTGCGAGTACCATGTTTCGCACGAGTTTGAGGGTGTCGAGAATGCGCGGGCCCCGATCGACCAAATCTCCCAAAAACACGGCTTTACGCCCTTCTGGGTGCGCGTAGGTGGGAAAATTCCCCCAATCGGATTCGCTGGATTTTTCGATAATTTGATAGCCCAAGTGTTGCAGCAATTGTTCCAATTCGTCGCAGCATCCGTGAACATCACCGATGATGTCAAAAGGGCCGCAGTCGCCTTTGCGATTGTTCCACAGCGGTTGTCTTTCGACTTCTACGGCGTCGATTTCCTCTGGGGAACGGAGGACGTAAACGTAGCGAAATCCTTCCCTATCTAGAGATTTGAGCGATCGCTTTAAATTCTGAACGTGGCGGCGAATTACATGATTTCCGAAATTGCGGTTTGCACGTTGTTGATTGCGATCGGCACACAATTTTTCTGGTAAATCTAGCACAATAGCAACCAAAAAGCAATGGTATTTTCGGGCTAATTCCAACAAAGGTTTGCGGCTTTCCGGCTGAAGGTTGGTGGCATCAATCACAGTTAGCTTACCTGCGGCCAGACGTTTAGCCGCGATTAAATGCAATACTTCAAAAGCATCAGCGGTGGCCGCTTGATTGTTTTCGTCGTCGGAAACCAGACCGCGGCAGTAATCCGATGAAATGATTTCTGTAGGTAGGAAATGCTGCCGCGCCAAGGTGGATTTGCCGGAACCGGATGCACCGATGAGAACGACTAGGGATAGTTCGGGAATCGTGATTTTCATTTAATAATATTATTCAGCAAACATCTGTACCAAAGTATCTAAAACTGCTTTTTGTTCGTCAGCGCTGATTTGACCGAGATATTCATCTAATCGATTTTTGTCAACAGTCCGAATTTGATCGAGGACGATTTGCCCATCTTTGCCTTGAAAATGACAATCTATGCGGCTGGGATATGGTCGCCTCTTCGTTGTCATTGGAGCAATGATGACAGTGGCAATGCGCTTGTTCATCTCATCTGGTGAAATCACCAAACAAGGTCTAGTTTTCTGAATTTCACTGCCAACGGTGGGATCAAGCTTAACTACAAAAACATCAAAACGTTTGACTACCATTCCCACTCAAGCTCCTCCCACTCCGTAGTGGTGACATCATCAAGAAGGACATCATCATGTTGGTCTGCCATTTTTGCGAACGCTTCCTCCCAGCCGGCACGCGGTTTTGGGGCTGCACCAATGACGATCCAATCGGCAGGCGGTTTTTGGGCTGAACCAATGACGTACCAATCGACACGCGGTTTTAGGGCTGCACGAATGACAATCCGATCGCCGTGAACTTCGATTTCTACTGCTTCGCTAATACCAATTTGCTCTAACAAAGATTTGGGAATGCGAATGCCCTGAGAATTGTCAATTTCAACGATCTGGGTTTGAATAGATTTACTCATAGCGGAAGCCTGCTTTTTTCCAAGTTTAACTATATTGTAAGCACAAACAGACTGTCCGTATTATTTTCACTGGGCGAATATTGCCATTTGCGTAGGCGAACCTACTTCTAAATCTTCGGTTCCCACACAACGAAACTCTACCCCACAGCCAAACCGTTCGGCAACCCCTTTCGCCCAAGTTTGAAATTCGGCCCTTGTCCACTCAAAGCGGTGATCCCGGTGGCGAAATTTGCCCGCTGGCAAGTTTTCAAAGCGAACATTATATTCAATATTTGGAGTTGTGACGATCGCACTTTTCGGTCGGATAAATTCAAACAAAACCCGCTCAAAAGCAGCTAACCGTTCTAAATCCAGATGTTCGATCACTTCAATTACCGCCGCCGCATCAAAACCAGTCAAGCGGCTGTCCCGATAAATTAGCGAACTTTGAAGTAGTTGAATCCGAGATTGTTTTGCGGGAGACAATCGATCGATTTGCAAACGTTCCCTGGCAATTTCCAATGCCCGAAAGGACACATCGACGCCTGTAATTTGTTCGATCGAGTTTTCTTTCAAAAGCAGTTTCAGCAGTTTTCCCTCACCGCAGCCCAAATCTACCACTCGCTTAGCACCACTTTGCTTTAAAACCTCCGTCACAGCTTCCAAACGCTCTTGATTCAAGCTAATTCGCTGTTCTAAAACTTCCTCTTCTTGCTGATGAGAAACTTCGAGATACTCAGGGTCAATATTATCTTCTTCTGCTAACTGTGCCACAGCAATTCGCGTCAGACGGCGCTGGCGTTTCAGATAGCGGTTGGCAATTTGTTCGCGGGCGGGATGCGCGTTCAACCAACCTTCGCCGTGATGCAATAACTTCTCGATTTCATCATCGCCCACCCAATAATGTTTGTCGTCATCCAAGACGGGAATTAGCACGTAAAGATGGCTTAACAAATCCGCCAAACGAACTGTATTTTGCAGTTCCACAGAAAAGTAAGGACTCGCGCCCCAGTCGGGAAATTGCTCGTCAAGAATCAGGGGTTTTGCTGCGACTTGATAGCCCAGGGGCTCAAACATTTGCCGCAGGAACTTCTCGCCACCGCGACAGGGCAAAACCGACAGATTAACTGTCAAAGGAATAGCTGTTTCTGCGAGTTCTGGGCGGTCTTTGCAGCGACCGGATAGAGCTGTACTAAAGACTTTGGCGAGGGCGACAGACAGAAAAGAAGAGGCAACGTAGGGGCGATCGTTCACGTATTGTTCGAGGGGGCGATCGCCGGATTTCGACTTGCCCCGCACCAAAGCAACCGGATCGACATCTAAGAGTAAAGCCGCCGTGCACCTTTCTGCATTTGCCTCTGGATAAAACACGCTGGCTTGCCCGAAAGTCATCGGAAAGGATTGATGGCGATCGGGATGTTTGTGCAGCAAATAACCCAAATCTGTAGCAGGTACGCGAGTTGTAGAGATGGTTAGTAACATAATATTAGGAATTGGGCATCGGGCATCGGGCATCGGGCATCGGGCATTGGGCATCGGGCATTGGGCATTGGGCATTGGGCATTGGTTATTGGTAGTTCCTCACAAATAACAAATAACTACTCACTGTCGATAATTAATCTGTGTATCCGTGTCAAAATCAGTGTCGTGCCTTCCTTCTTCTCACTGCAATTTCTGTTTTTCCACACTTCCCAAATCCAACTTAGCCCGCAACTCTTCCTTAATCCGATTTAAAATAGAATCCTCATCCAAAGAAGACAAAATCTTGCTCACAACAGCCTTTGGCCCATCATCTCCCCAAGAAGCACCATTAGCCAAATAAGCCTTAGTAACTTGACCGATACCATAGGAAGAAACCCCCGCGATCGCAGCTTGCGTCACCGCCACAGACAAATAAGGCCCTAAAGCCAAACCCCCCGTCGCCGGCGTCGCCAAACCCAACAATCCTTTCAACGAGCTCAAACCAAAATTAGCCAGCAATTCGCCCGCAGTAATTCCCCCCATACTAATCGCAATCTTTTGCAGCAATTCCACCGCGCCCGCTTCCGTCATCGCAATGCCGTAAACTTTAGATAAAGTTAATATCATCACCACATCAATTACCGCACCGCTAAGAATATCAACTACAGTAATTGGATTAAGTGCGATCGCCACAGCTTTAGTCATTACCGCGTTCCAGATAATTCGATTAGCCGCCTCATCGCGAATTTCCATTTTTCGCTGCACCAAATGCTCGTTAATATCCCCCGCACAGAGCATCGTATTCAGCGCGACCAAAGATTTGCCTTCTCGGTCTAAAATCTCCAAAATCTTTAATTTTAAATCTTGCACTTGTGGCAAACTGCGAGTCATTTGCACGCCCATACTGCCGTCGGGCCGGCGCACCGCCCTCGCCGTCAAAGGCGAAGCCGCCGCCATCACAATTTCATCGGGAGACAACAATTCTCTCACGCGATCGTCTCGAATTTTATGATAAATTGCCAGCCTGTCTGCATCAGGATACTGGTCAATTTTATTAAACACTAATAACATCGGTTTTCCGGCTTCCCGCAACTGCGAAAGTGCTGCGTATTCCACCTTTGTAATGTCGCCAGCAACTACAAACAAAATCAAATCTGCTTGTTGAGCAACGCGACGCGCCAACATTTCGCGAGTTTCGCCGTCAACTTCATCTATTCCCGGAGTATCGATTAATTCTACTTGCGACAAACGGTAAATAACTGGCGAAAGTCGTAGCGTAGCGGGGCGTAAGCCATCGGGCAAATTCTCATCAATTCCCTCTCCGACATCCCACTGCCCGATAGTCGTCGTGCGAGTCACCCCGTGAGTCGGGCCAGTTTCAAACACATTTTGACCTAGCAGCGCGTTCAAAACCGAAGATTTTCCCCTTCCCACCATCCCAAACACAGCTATTTGCACGCAAGCGCGCTCTAGCTTGTCGAGCATTTTCTCCAACCCGCCAATTTCCGGTTCCAGTCCAGTTCGCTCTTGAACTGTCAAGTCGAGATTTTCTACTATATCTCGCAGAGCATCTTTAGCGTGGCGCAGGTTGAGTTCTGCCTGAATGTCTGCGAAGCTTAAAATTGTGTCATCTAATTCGCGATCGACATTTGAAAAATCCGAGGCTTCAGTCATTGTTACCTTATGTTATAGCTTTGCTTCATTTAAAGTTTCAACCGATACGATGCCATTCTAGCTTTTTCCGTCTGCTTTGTACATTCTCTCGGATTTATCCAACTCTAACTCTCGGATTTACTCAAGCCTGACTCTCGGATTTACCAAATTCTAACTCTCGGATTTACTCAAGCCTGACTCAGCCAAAAGTTCTCGCATTCACCCGCAAGCCCGCCGGGGATTTAAATCCCCGTCTTATAGCAAAAGTCGGTTAAAACTGATATCTTGCACCCTTGTCAAGAACTGGCAAGATGCCCGTTCCACAAAGAATGAGTCTTCTTGTGGAACAGGCATCTTGCCTGTTCCTAAACAAGTAATTGAGAATGGTGCAAGATGTGAGTTAAAACCGACTGCCAACCTAAATTAGATTGTGATAAATTTCAGTCCTCTTTGAGAGGACTTTCGCTATGAGACAGGGGTTTTTAACCCCTGTCGGACAGTCCGACAGACCAATAAGCCGATTTACCCAATTTCAACTCATTTACAACAATGATTAACCGCCTCCAAATAATAGCCAGTTATCCATTTCTTTTACGTGTGATAATTTTTATATTAATTTTGCTAGCAATCTGGTTGCCCCTAGCAGCACCAATTTACTTGTTAGTTAAAGATAGCAACCTTGCAACTATTCTCACTATGGCGCTGTTGTTTACAGAGTTTCTCTTTTTGGTGCGGATCTGGGGAAAAAAGGTTTACGGACAAACCCAATTACTCAAAAGTTACGGTTTAATCAATACGCGAAAAAACGGTTTTGAGCTTTTAATCGGATTGGCGATCGGACTTTTGCTCACTTTCAGCTTATTTGCGGTGCAAGGGCTGTTCGGCTTAGTCGCGTGGCAAAATTCTGATAATTTGCCGAGAATCATCGCAGAAGGGCTGTTAAGCGCCCTTGGAGTCGGTTTTGCGGAGGAGTTGGTATTCCGTGGTTGGTTGCTGGACGAGTTGCAGCGGGATTACAATTATAAAATATCTCTGTGGGTGAATAGCCTGGTGTTTGCCCTATCTCATTTTATCAAACCTGTCGCGGCAATGCTGGAGAGTTGGCCGCAGTTTCCGGGGTTGTTGTTGCTGGGTTTGATTCTGGTTTGGGGAAAACGATCGCGCCAAAATCGCCTCGGTTTGTCGATCGGGCTTCATGCAGGTTTAGTCTGGGGATATTACATGATTAACATCGGGCAGTTAGTGCGATATTCGGCATCTGTTCCCGACTGGGTGACAGGAGTTAACGGCAATCCGCTAGCTGGGGCGATCGGGCTGTTGTTTTTGAGCGTATTGGCTGTGGGAATGCGGCAGATGTCCGAACGTTCAAAAGGTTCGCAGTCAGGACTTTAGTCCTTCTTCCCAAATTTTTAGCCTTTATTCTTTAGTCTCTTAGAGAGGGACATCGTTTGTCTAGACGCGGTTTCAACCGCCGATTCCTCTACTCTACAACCAACCTTGGGAAATTTTTATGCAGCTTGCTGAACTTCTACCACACCTGAAGCATTTGCCTCACGCTGACAAACTTTTACTACTGCATTTTATCCAATCGAAATTACTCCAATAATCACACATAATTTTCCTAGAAAATTAAAGCAAACTATCTAGCACAAACTCCTACAACTATTTTGAATCTGCTGCTGTTTTAGCAAAGGCTTGATCAGATTAAAAAGCAGTAAATTATGGTTGATAAAGTCAGATTTACGTTTACTGAAATCGCTCCGCAACTGGGTGCATTAAGTACATTGCCTTACTTGCCACTAACCTTAACTTATCAGAATAGCTCTTTAAGTGCATCAGCCTTGCTATCGCTAACCCAAATCATTTATTATTGATGTTAATTGTGTTATACTGAACTCATACAGACGCAAAAACCATGCTAAGTGAATCTTCGCGCTTTGTTTACGGCGATGAATTAATTACCGCAACAGAATTGAACCAGCAACCGAATCGAGTTCTAGATTTGGCGATGGAGCACCCTGTCACTATCACTCGCAACGACCAGCATTTTGCTTTACTGCGCCGGGAAGAGATGACGTTGTGGGTCAAAGCTGCGACGCTTTCTTTGACTGTATTTGAAGTGACTGCCGCTGCTTACCGGCTGCGATTGGGAGAAGCGATTAGTTCAGAAAATCCCTATCACTGGCTGACAGCATTTGACTCAGATGAACTCAGCGAATTGATTGCTGAATTAGAAAAAGCTTACCGACTTGCTGAGTCGGAATCGGGCGCGTGGAATCAGATTGAGATTGTAATTCATGAATGGCATGAAAGCGCTAAAGCAATTTCTAGCCCGGAACTCGCAGCAGCTTTCAGCGATGAAATTGACGAAGTTTTGCTGACACCACCTCAAATAGAAAGCACTACTGAATCGACTCAGGTATGACGCACACTCCACCCACTCCAGACGATTCAGAAAGCGGGGTTTCCTCTGAAGAACTTTCCGCACCTGTACCCGTGCTTTCCGAGTTGGTAATCCCGCCTGAAGAAGCACTTACAGCACCCCGAACATCCCTATCTACTCAAGAAAATGCAGCCGAAATTATCGCGCAATTGCCTGAATCGCCCTGGTTAGTAGTAGCAAAAAACCGACGGGTTAACCGGGATTGGGAAGCTTTATTGTTACGTGTCCCTGAAAATGCTCGTCGCTGCTATCAAGATTTATGTACTAGCCCGATGGTGAGAAAACCGAGGAGAGTTTTTCCGTTAAAAGGCAAACTTTATCAAGGTGCGTGGGAATATGAAGTAACAAGTTCAGACAGAGTATTTTATGTACCGGATGAACACAAACGCAAGGTGCTTGTTTATTACGCGGGAACCCATCCTAAATCAGCACCAACTCCTCCGTAAATAAACCAGGCTATTTCAACTTTTAGCGTTGGAGTTTGAGCCGATTTATCCACCAAATTTTGATCCATGACTCCACCGGCTTATCCAGCAACAAACCCGACTCCAGCAAAAAAGCATTATCAGATTAAATTGATATTTAGAGATTATTTAGGTTATAAATTATTTCTTGAGAACGCTTGAGCGCAATAGTAGCAATCGCAGATAATAAGGGAAAATTATCGTCATAGTCTGCTTGATTTCGATATCGGCGCAACACTGCTAAATTATCGGCGATTAATTGATATCTTGAGTCAGGATTAATATCAAATTCTTGCCAAACATAGCGGTGAATATCGCTAGTTTTTGGCAGGGAATGACCTTGTTTATCTCGCAAATAGTTCCGCGCTAAGATAAAAGCAGCATAATAGGAACGACTGATAGCATCCCTCAATCGCGCCTCCTGTTCAGCAGGAATAGTTGCTTGACCAGCAAGTTCTTTTGCTAAATTTAGGTATTGCGACCAATCAAAACTCATCAGTATATTCCAAAATCGTATAAAAATGCTCCCGAATTTCATGGGATAATTCCCTAGACCAATTTTTACGCAATTCGTCTTCTCTATCCATTGCTTCATCGGGATCGAGGTCTGTCAAGATGATTGAGAGAACCAGATGAACATAGTTAGGGATTTCGGGGTCATTGATGACTTGAAGTAATAGTTTTTGTTCGGGAAAATAATTGCTAATCTGAACGGGTGCTTCTAGCACAACGGGAAGTAAAAACGGATATTTGTTAATAAATTCAATAACTTCTGTTTTGTCTCGGAAAATGTATAATTTTTCTAGGGTTTCAATGTCTGATTGGGAAATGAGGAAAGGCGCGACTCTGGGTGCTGATATCTTTTGTAAGATTAAGGATGCTATGGCATTTTGTTCTGCTTCGGGTAGTTGAGAGACGGTGGCAAAAGTTTCTGCTAATAGGTTATTCATTTTGTAAATCTCCTATGCGACTATTCGTGAGAAAAATCAATATTTCTAATTATAATCTGTTCGGCGGTGAATCTGAAAAAAAAATAGTTTACTACGCTGGAACCCATCCTAAATCAGCACCAACTCCTCCGTAAATAAACCAGACTATTTCAGCAGACTTGTCTATACAGAAAGCATTGACACAATGACAGTGATTTTCCCAAACAGAACTTACGCACAGGTGCCCAGAAACCGGGTTTTTTGAGGATATCCTTCGCTGTACTCCACAGATTAAGTAAAAAACCCGGTTTCTTTGTCGGGAGTGCATCCACGAGTGCAAAAAAAAATCGAGTCACCAGAGGTCACCAAAAAAGTGAAAAAGAAAAAAGAGTAAAGAGCAAAAGGGCAAAATAGCAAAGAAGAGTCCTCGCGGGGAAAACTAGGACGACGAAGAAACCGAAGCAACCGCTACGCGAAAACCCCAGCTCCTCCACCTGAGATCCGACGAGTTGTAGCCACGATTGGCACTACGGCAATTGACCGCATAGTTGAGCCAGGAGCCACCACGCAGCACCGGGTAATTACTATCTCCACCACTTTCCCAGGCACTTCCATCATTCGGCGCACCGTTATAATTATCGTGGTAAATATCTTGACACCATTCCCAGACATTCCCGTGCATATCATAAAGTCCAAAGCTATTGGGTGGAAAACTACCCACAGCAGTTGTTGTTTCACGATAGATTCCCTTCGGTGCAGAACCGTAGGAATTATTGCCACGATAATTAACTAAATCCGGGGTAACTGTGTCCCCAAAATGAAATGGAGTAGTTGTCCCAGCCCGACAAGCATATTCCCATTCCGCCTCACTAGGAAGGCGATAGCTTCTACCCGTCTTCTGAGACAATCTCACACAAAATTCAACAGCATCATTCCAAGAAACGTTTTCTACAGGCAGGTTTTTACCCTTGAAGTGAGAAGGGTCGGGTTTAAGGTAATACTGAATTTTGGGCAATTTAGCTACTGCTGCCCACTGTGCTTGATTAATCGGGTATTTCCCCATCAGAAACGGTTTGATTGTCACCTGATGTTGAGGTCTTTCATAGTCATCGCTTTCTGCTTCACTTGCAGGTGCACCCATTTTGAATTTGCCTTTGGGGATAGAAACCATTTCTAAAGTAACGCCATTGGCGATAGTTTCTGTAAAAACCTGTGCTTGACTTTGGCTGCGCTTGATGATTTGCCCCTTTGAATTCACTGTCACCGTTTCAAATTGAACTGTTTTTAGGGAATTTGACAATACTTTTACAGGTTGAGGCGATTTGTTCCCCAAACTTTGATACACCGTTCGTGTCGGTGGCGGTGGTGGTGGCGGTGGTGGCGGGAAAGACCGCGACAAAGATAAAATTGCTTGCAATGCTTCCTCTGCATTTTGATAACGCTGACTGAAATTGTCGCGCACCATTTTATCTAACACATTTGCTAAATTATTACTAACTTGCGCCCGATTTCGCCAAATAACTTCTCCCGTCTGCGGATCTTCTGCTAAGGTATGAGGATGTTGACCAGTCAATGCTTGAATCCCAATCATCCCCACTGCATAAATATCGCTACACAGTTTAGGTTTGCCCTTCGCTTGTTCGCTCGGCATATAACCAGCAGTACCAATTGCAATAGTTAAGCTAGTTTGCCCTTGAGCATTAACAACCATTGCGCTAATTTCCTTGACAGCCCCGAAATCAATCAAGATAATTTTACCATCTTGGCGACGCATTAAATTATCAGGTTTAAGATCGCGATGAATCACCTTTTGCTGATGAACAATTGCTAAAACTTCTAAGATATCGTGCAATAATTTAATAGTATATGATTCGCTTAATTTTTTACCTGGAATCAGTTCTTTCGTAAGGTCGTGTCCGGCGATAAAATCTTGCACCAAATAAAATTCCCCATTTTCCTCGAAGTGGGCGGAAAGCTTGGGGATTTGGTCGTGTAGCTTACCCAATTTATACAGAGTTTGTGCTTCTGCGTCGAATAAGCGTCTGGCAATCAGCAAAAGGTCAGGGTCAGCGTTTTGCGGTTTAAGATGTTTGACAACGCACTGGGGATGTCCGGGTAAGTCTAAATCTTTGGCTAGGTACGTGTGCCCAAAACCGCCTTTCCCCAAGAATTTGATAATTTGATAATGATTGCGGAGGGTACGACCCAGCATAGTTTTCAGGGAATGCAGTGGAAGTTAGGATATATTGTCGCACAAGAGGAAATTAGATGCTTAAACTCAGAATCGTTTCCACAATTATACTGCTAGTTAGTGCCTGTTGTTCATCTCCCGCACAGGCGCAAAATCCTGCACCAATAAAGCCCAATAATTCTTTAGGTCAAGTGCAGTCAATGCGAGAACAAATTCTCAATGCTTGCGTGCAGAATCGGGCTGAAACCCTGCCAAATCCTTTTACCGATGTACCTTCCAATCACTGGGCTTACAAAGCTGTTTTGACAATGTATTATTGCGGGCCTTACCGAGAAGGGACGCCACCTGCTTTAATTAAAGAATTACTGGAATCGGGAGATACTACTAGAGAAAGTTTGCCTTCCCGATTACCGTTTCGCAATTTCCCATTACAGCAATTCCCCATAATTAATTAAAGAATGACTGGCATCGGGATATTTTACTAGAGGAAGTTTTTATTCCCCATTGCCTTTTCCCCATTTCCCATTACCAAGATTTTAAAACTCAGCCCGAACCGTAAACGAATAATCGCCACCTGGTTCTAATTGATAATCCCATTTTTCCAGAAAACGGTGCAGCGGTTCCTGAATCAATGCCCTACCCTGAGAAGGCTCAAGTATCAGTGTTTTTTCTGACGTGAAACGCCACTGAAACTGCCACTCAAAATTGCCGGCAGTCACTTCACCCTCAATCGTGCCTTTTTGCCAAGATTGACCAGTAACCCGGACATATGCAGTTGTTTCAGGCAAACGTCTCGAACTCACCTTTTTGTTTCCGCGTTTGTTTCTGCAATTGTGCGACTATTGTAAAGGCTCATGGCTTTTTCTACTCCTTGGTGCAGGCTTAGTTCCACAGCTTCTACAACCAGTTTAAGCACTTTCTCTACTAACTGACTTTCCTCTGAGGAAAATTTTCCTAAAACGAAGGAAATCGTATCTTTCTCATTTTTAGCAGCATCGTTTTGAGGTTTGCCGATGCCAATCCGCAAGCGGGGAAATTTGTCTGTGCCCAAATGAGAAATTGTCGATTTCATGCCGTTGTGTCCGCCGGCAGAACCGGCAAGCCGCATTCTCAATTTCCCGATCGGCAAATCCATATCATCGTATACTATTAATACCGATTCCGCAGGTATTTTGTACCAATCCGTCGCCGCCCGAATCGCTTGACCCGACAGATTCATGTAAGTAAGCGGTTTCAGCAAACGGATTTTCTGTCCCCGCGGCCGGTTTCCCTCGCCAAATATGCCTTGAAATTTGCGATTTTCCGACAGCGAAATCTGCCAAGATTTAGCCAAGGCATCGACAGCATTAAAGCCTATGTTGTGTCGGGTGCGATCGTATTTAGGTTCGGGATTTCCCAAGCCAACTATTAGCTGGGGAATCACTAACTCCGCTGGTGTTTCCGACTTCTGAGTGTTGTTCATTTAAATGTCTGTGCTATCTTCCTTGGGAGTAGCCGCCGTGAGTTTTTCAGTTTCCGGTTTGCGGCTAGTTGCTACTGCTTCTTCTAACTGCTTAGCTTCCCGCGTGAATTCCGACTCAAAATCCCGCGAAGCGTCTTGAAAGCCCCGAATTGCCTTCCCCATACTCCGGCCGATTTCAGGTAATTTTTTCGGACCAAACACCAATAGGGCGATCGTAAAAATAACTGCCATTTCCGGCAAACCAATGCCAAAAATATTCATGGTTTTTCTCCTGCAATTTGTTTAGTTACTTCTTGTTTATTTATGGCAAAAGTAATCGGAAAGGGTAAGGAAAAACGGGAAAACTTAGCTTTTGCCCTTTCTCCTCAACCCTCAGCTTTTACTTTTAGCCTTACTGTTTTGCGATCAATTTTTAGCGGCCGAGACTCGACCAATCCATATCCACACTCTCCAGAATCAGTGAAGAGTTGTAGATTTGCAAAATAATCAACAAGAACACGAAAAACAGTCCAATGAACACGCTCATCAATAGCGTGGTTCCCCAGCCGGGGGCTACCTTGCCGTATTCCGAGTTAAGGGGTTTGAGTATATCTCCTAACCAAGTCCGTTGTGCCATAAGTCACCTGCAATGAATCTCTACAGAAAAGTTTGACATATTTCTACCGCTAATTGCGATCGCAATTTCTCAGAAATGCTGCCGGGGGACTCGGAAAACGGGGAGTGGGGGTTGGCTGCCATACCGTACAGCGCCTAAAATCACGAGACTTTCAGACGGATTGTTATTTTTTGTAATATTATAGAGTGGAGCACTCATAATCGATCAAAAATATGGAACCTGCAGCAGTTCTTGGCATTTCACTGGGCGTGTGTCTGGTGGCTATCACCGGTTTCTCGATCTACACGGCTTTCGGCCCTCCCGCTAAGGAATTGAGAGATCCTTTTGAAGAACACGAAGACTAAAGAAGAAGGAAGGCACAACACGGATTCGGACACGGATACACGGATGAATTTAAGTGTGTTTCCAGATATCTCCTATTCTCTGTCTCTCCCTCTCTCCCTGGTAGATATTCTTCTAGGGGTGGGAAGGGAGTGATGCTGTGGGGCGATCGCCGGTCGCCTACTCGTCAATGGTATATTTTTCATAAATACAGTAAATCTCTATTCCATTTAAGCTAAAAATTATCAAGTTTCAGGGCAAAGCATAATGGGCAATACCTTTGGGCATTTATTTCGGATATCGACATTTGGGGAATCTCACGGCGGCGGTGTCGGAGTAGTAATTGACGGTTGCCCGCCCCTGGTGTCGATCGACGCATCGGAAATTCAAGCCGAACTCGATCGCCGCCGCCCTGGCCAAAGCAAAATTACTACGCCCCGCAAAGAAGCAGATACCTGCGAAATTCTGTCGGGGGTGTTTGAAGGCAAAACTCTGGGAACGCCGATCGCAATTTTAGTCCGCAATCAAAATACTCGCCCCCAAGACTACGCAGAAATGGCGACAACCTACCGCCCTTCTCACGCTGATGCTACCTACGACGCAAAATACGGAATTCGTAACTGGGAAGGCGGAGGCAGAAGTTCGGCGAGGGAAACTATAGGTAGAGTAGCAGCAGGGGCGATCGCTAAAAAAATTCTCAAACAAGCAGCAGGAGTCGAAATAGTCGGCTACGTCAAACGCATTTTTGACTTAGAATGTGTAGCCGACCCGGACACTGTTACCTTAGAACAAGTAGAAAGCAATATCGTCCGCTGTCCAGATGCCGAATGTGCCGAAAGGATGATTGAACTGATCGAAAAAGTTCGCGACAGTGGAGATTCGATCGGCGGTGTAGTCGAATGCGTCGCCCGCAACGTACCCAAAGGGCTGGGAATGCCCGTATTCGACAAACTCGAAGCCGACTTGGCCAAAGCCATCATGTCCTTGCCCGCCAGCAAAGGCTTTGAAATTGGTTCGGGGTTTGCCGGGACTCTGCTCAAGGGCAGCGAACATAATGATGAATACTATACTGATGATAAGGGTGTAATTCGTACAGTGACGAATCGCTCTGGCGGAATTCAGGGTGGCATTGCTAACGGCGAAAATATCATTTTGCGGGCGGCATTCAAGCCGACTGCGACAATTCGCCAGCAGCAGCGCACAGTTACCCGAGAAGGCGAAGAAACGCTGCTGGCTGCCAAGGGACGGCATGACCCTTGTGTTTTGCCAAGAGCTGTGCCAATGGTGGAAGCGATGGTAGCTTTAGTGTTGTGCGATCATCTGCTGCGCCATCACGGACAATGTGGAACCTTAAAGCCTGAATTTTAAAATGGAAATCAGCTTGTCCTCAGTAGCGGCAACTCCCGTTGATTGCCCTCAACCCTCCGAATCAATAAAAGGTATAGATGATTTTGTAGTACAGTTTTGGGGCGTGCGGGGCAGTGTTCCGACACCCGGACAGGAAACTGTTCGCTACGGCGGCAATACTTCTTGTTTGGAAATGCGCGTCGCTGGCAAACGCTTGATTTTTGACGGCGGAACAGGCTTGCGGATGCTGGGAGACCAGTTGGTGCAAGAAATGCCTGTGCAAGCTTATATGTTTTTTACTCACTATCACTGGGATCACATTCAAGGGTTCCCGCTGTTCGCCCCAGCTTTTATCCGCGGCAATAGCTTTGATATTTACGGGGCGACTCCGCCGGATGGAGATTGCATGAAAAGGCACTTCGTCGAACGGGTGCTCCACTCGAATTCGCCGATACCGCTGATGGGTTTGCAGGCAGATTTGAATTTCTACGAACTCAATCACAACCAGACGATGATGCTGGACGATATTGAGATTAGGACGGGTTCTCTGAATCACCCCAATACTGCTATGGGATATCGGGTGACTTGGCAGGGACGATCTGTTGTTTACTGTTCGGATACTGAACATTTTCCCGATCGGCTAGATGAGAATGTCTACAATTTAGCCCTCGACGCTGATGTGCTGATTTATGATGCGATGTACACAGACGAGGAATATCACAACCCCAAGTCTCCGAAGGTGGGTTGGGGACACTCGACTTGGCAGGAAGCGGTGAGAATGGCTAAGGAGGCCCGCGTGAAACGAGTGGTGATTTTTCACCACGATCCGGCTCATACAGACGATTTTCTCGATCGCATCGCCGAAGACGTGCAAATCGCTTTTCCGAAGGCTGTCATGGCCCGCGAGGGTCTTATTTTGCCGATCGGCTTCTGAACATTTGCCCTTGTGAGCTCGATCGAACCATCAACCGATCGAACCATAATTGTTATGTGAATATGTGGATCTGGTCTCGCGGCCCGATCCACAATTTTTTTTAATATGCAGCAAACTCTTAACTGCATGGTATAATTCTTGCTTGTTAAGTTTTTAGGCACAGTATTTAAGGTTTTTTTTATTCTTCAACCGCGTCCGCAAGACGCCAAGACGTAAGATAATTGGAGGATTGCCAAGGGTGAAAAGGAGACAGTTTTGAATGTCAACAAACACGGGGAGGCGAGGCTCTCGCACGCCTGAGTGCTAGTCTGAGGCCAGTAGACTTCCAGAAGCCTTGTTACAGATTAATTATTAAGGACAAAAACTGAAGTTATAGCTCGGATCAAATAAAAGCGCGATCGGTTTTTTGGGCTCATGAATATTGACAACTCTCAAAAGCTAATAGCTTTTAGGTACAAACTGAGAAAATTTTCAGCAGTCAATTGGACTAACCAGAAAGAAACGATCGCTCTGGCGTTTGGCAGTAGCTGCGGCAAGCGAATGTTATGACTTGACTATCAAAATGGGAAATTTACGTTTTAGATCTTCAGCAAATCAATACAGATGGATTGCCCTAGGCAGTTTTGCTGTAATTATGGGTATTTCAGGCGCCCTGGCCTACCGCCTCGCCCCGCCCCCCGGATTCATGGCTCAAGGCACTCTCACTTCTAATAATCCGCCCGTCAAATTTTCGACCACGGGCACGACAATTCTCAAGCAGGGAGAGCAACTCACCCCGGAGGTTCTCCTAGCAGATAATGTTGTCAAAGCAGTGGCAGATGCAGTTAAGCTCTCGCCCCAGCAAGTTCGACAAAATGCTAGTGTCAAGATTTCTAAGGCGGAACAACCCCTAGAAATTGTGGTTGGGTATCGCTCGCTCGATCAGCAGCAAGCAATCCAAACGGCGGATATGTTGATGAAGGGCATGGTTGAAAAAAGCCGCCTGATTAACCGATATCGGTGGCAATCAGTCAATCAGTCGCTCAACCAACGCTTGGCACAAGTCACTCAAGACCTGAAACAAGCTCAGCAAAAACTCGACCAATACGAAAGAGAGCGCGCTCGCCTGTTGCAGCAAATGAAGCTTCAGCAAGACTTTTACAACAAAACTCAGCTTGCAATGGCGGATACGCAAGCGTCGGAAAAAGAAATGGTTAGCAGTTTGGCCGCTGCTACAGTGCCACAAATTGTGGCGACGCCCACGAGCGATCCGACAGTGCCTCTGATTTTGGGAATTGGCTTGCTGTTGGCGATTTTGGTCAGCCGCGGTTTGATTCCTTCGGTGGCGGATTGGAGGTACAAAGCAGCTTTTCAACGAGAAGAGAGCGAAAGGCTCCAAAGTGCTTTGTACCGACTGATCAAAGAAGGCCGGGGCGAAATCACTCTGGTGCGGTTTGCGATGGAGACGCGGCTGTCGCCGGATGTGGCTCAGCGTTTTTTGAACCAACAAGCTGAAGTCTTTAATGCCAATTGCGAAATTAAAGACGACGGCAGCATCTTGTATCACTTCCACATTTAAAGGGCTGGGGCGATCGCGCTTCACAGAAAAATTTAGCCGATCGGGCCCTCACTGCTCGATCGGCTTGTTTTTTTCTTAATAGGACTTATATCAGGTTCGGTCGATCGACTATCCCCCTCTAGGTAGGCGCGGGTTTAGGGGATCTATAACTTATACTAATACTACAGATTTTGGTGAACCCGCCGACGCGAGCTGGCGTTGCGGTGATTTTACCCGACATGATATTACGCTCAACCCGGTTTCTAAGGTTGTAGGATGCCCCGGAGCTAAAAATTGCTCGATAGACATAGGTGTTGACTAACGTAGAGCAGCCGAAGATTGTGCCAGTTCGTCCCAGACTGGCTAAAAAAAAATTTTTGTGTTCCGCTTGCTTTTTGCTTAAATATATGTACAATTATAAAAAATAAGTAAATCTACGGTTGCTTTTTACCGGACTTACCGGATTAAGGGTACTTTATCCTTAAATATTTCTTAAGTTAGAAGTAAACTCAGTAGAAATGCTGTAGTATAGAACAATAAGCGATTCAGGGATGTTATGTAGTTTCACATCAGAAACTCGATCGGGCAAAAGCCTAGAATCAAACTCCCCGACTGAAAGGGTACATTTTCACATTGAACTTTTGTAATAACCGAGAGGCTAAATCATGATTTTGGAAATAATTGGTTCTTCTTTCCTAGCTTACTTTTTGCTAATGTCGGTCGCTAATTACGGCGACACTGGAATGTAGATTAGTTAAGGCACTTATGCACCGAGACATAAGGCAGCAGGCAAAAAAAGCTGTTTGACAACTTCTTGATAACTTCGATTAAGTCTCAGCTTGGGCCATGTCTGTCGTGTCAGAGTCGTGTCTGATCAAACAAAAAAATGGATGAAGGAGTCGTTAAGTACCGCTGTGACTGGGAAGAAGCAGACCCTGTAGCTGCCCGGAACATAGCAGATCTGATGGACTGGCGCGATCGGCTCCACGCTTGGGGATTAATTGGCGTCTACGAAAATGGCATAGGGTTTGGCAACGTCAGCGTCAGACTCGGCAATTCAGGCCAATTCGTGATTTCGGGAACCCAGACTGCACACTTGAAAACTCTGGGACCAGAATTCTACTGTACTGTTACCGAATTTAACTTAGAACAAAATTTCCTCGGCTGCCGGGGCCCCGTACAAGCTTCGTCGGAGTCCCTGACTCACGGGGCCCTGTACCTTCAGAGAGAGGAGGTGGGCGCGATTATTCACGTCCACAATCCTAAGCTATGGCAGCAAATGCTGTTTAAGATTCCTACTACTAGAAAAGAAATACCTTACGGCACTCCCCAGATGGCCTTAGAAATGTTTAGACTTTTTGAGGAGGAGAATTTGGCGGAGCGCAAAATTCTGGCGATGGCCGGTCACGAGGACGGCATTATCTGTTTTGGCAGCACCGTGGACGAAGCTGGCAAAGTGCTTTCGGCTGCGATTAATGAGATTGGAGTTGAGCGTTGATCTCTCGAACGGTTGATCCATCGCCTGGGTTGTGGTAAAGATCGAGCATCAAACTCTCGCAACCAGCTCAAAAATTGCCAAGTGCCTCTTGCCTCTGTGCTAATGGAAAGATATTCTAAATAGCAGATATATACTAGATTTAATCGTAAAAGCTGAGAGTCATTGTCAGTAACCCAGCCCTAAAGGGACTGAGCTTGGTCGCGACTGATTGAGCAAGCTGTACTGACCAGCCTAAGACTTTAGAGGTCTACGTTATTTGGGTCATGACACTCCTTGAATGCGACGCTAGTTTTCCGCTCTGTCGCTTGTAGTTAAACAGCCTTAAGGTCACTGAGGCAGTGCTGCAAGCTTAACAAGCTCTTATAACATTGGCGAAGCGAACATTACCCCGAAAGGGAGCCGGAGATAACCATATCTCCACAGAGGGGTAATTATACCCCTCTACCCCTCGCCGGAGGGGAAAGCGGATTCAAGGCGGTGGTCACGCTCGCCCTTCGGCTTCGCTCAGGATAAACTCCGTCGAATATATTGAAACCGCCCGTGTTATTTACCTCTCAGGGCTCAAGCCTCTGATTTTCCCACTTACCGAGGAGCATTTTTATGAATCAAACTAAACTTGTAAGCTCAAAAGAATTGCAATCAGAGGTATCTCGTCTCACCGAAGAGCTGCAAATGCGCGACCAATTGGTGCAGCAGTTGTCTCAAGAACTTTTCCGGCTGGTGAAGGGCAATTCTAATTTTGTGCCGGCGCCGGAAGTTTCCGATCGCCACCAAGCTCAAATGCAGGCAATGCGGGAACAACTCCAAGCTGTTGAAGAACAGGTGAGTTTTTATCAGGAACAAATCGCAGAGCGGGATGCTGAGGTTTACCAACTGCGACAGTCGGTGCAAGAATTGACGGATCGCTCTCGGATGCTAGAACAGGTGGTTCAGGAATTGCCGGGGGTTTACCGCCAGAAGTTTGCCGAGCGGCTCGATCCGATTAAGGAAAAGTTGGAGCAATTGCAAAAGGAAAACCGCCAGTTGCACACTGAGTTGCAAAGCGTAACTTACCGTCTCGCGGTGCGGAGCCGCAAGGCTAAGGGCTTGGATCTGCCGAGCGTCGATGCTGAGGACGATCGGGGAATTCAAATGCCGAGCTTTGGCAATGTCTAAGGTTTTGATTGTCGCGGGTGGTGAGAAAGATCCGGCCGCAAGTCTCAAGGCGGCGATCGCTCAATCTGATCCTTTAACTGAAGTCAATATCTGTGGGGTTTCTGAACTCCATTCTGGCGCGATCGCTCCGGGTGGGGCGATCTTTTGTCCTTTGACGCTGGATGTACCCGAAACTCTGGTTTTTCCTGCTCAAGATGTGTTTCGATTTTGTAGCAATGTTTCGGCGGCGCGCGATCGAGTGTCCCAGGAGTTGCTTTTTCCCGTCGGCGGTGGCAATTTTTGGCTGCCTGTGGTGTTGACGGCAAAGGGCCCACTCTATGCTGAGGTGATTGGTGGGGAACCTTCTAAGCAGTCTGGCGAGTTGAGTTACTCTCAACCGGTGCATTTGTCGGATGTTTGGCGACAGCAGTTGTATGAGTTGGCTTACCGCTTGCTGAATCTTTTAAATGCGCCGCCAGCGACTTATTTGATGCAGTTCGGGTTTGTAGGGGAAAGGATTTGTTTCGATCGACTTTGGCCTTTTCCGGCTGCACCTGCGATCGCTTCTGTCGGCGTTCAAGTGCCGGATTTATTTGTTTGTCATTGGTATTGCTTGACAAATCAACCTATTTATGATATTGAAATTAGCTCTGCGGTTGCTTGAAGTCTATTGGAAACTTGAGATTTGAACTGGGCAGCTAATTTTAATCAGGCAACTAAAGCCGGAGTTTCAGTGGAGATAACTTGCTCGAAACTGTCGAAGATTTCAAAGAGTTGGTCGAGTTGAGTAATTTCAAATATTAGCCTGACTGTTGCTGAGAGGTTGCAGATGACGAGGCGGCATCCCCGGTGGCGGGCGGCGTTGAGTCCGCCGACTAAGGCACACAGCCCGGAACTGTCGATGAAATCTACGGCGGCCATGTCTATTACCCAGAGTTTGTGGCGATCGGGCACAATCTCGGCTAGCTGTTGCTGGAGGAGGCTGCCGGCTTGGGAGTCGAGGCAGTTGTGAGGTTGAAGGACGATGGGTTGGTTGAAGTTGGGAAATTCCATAGCAGTTATCCTACGATCGTAAAGTATGAATAAGTTAGTTTAGTTGCTGACTCTCTTGAGAGACTCAGGGGATTTCCGCGTATGTTTTAGGATGGGCGATCGCCCTTGTGGGAATCGGTGGGGAGAGCCGTTGTGATAAATTTAGTAGGAAACTGGCTGGCGATCGCGCGGAACGCAACCGCAACAATTCTCTATTCCTCTAGTATGCCTGAAAGCCTAATTTTTAGTGGGGCCAGCGATCGCGACAACAGTGTGTTTTTCATCACAGCGAAAGATTGCACTATTGGCTGAATCGAGCCAATATATAAATGTATTGAGCTTTGCAAAAGTTTACGAAGGCAGTATCGAATGTCTTTTGAGTTTTTATCGTTAGAGACTATTCAGCAGTTTGCGCGCGATTACGGCTACTGGGCAGTATTTCTGGGAATTTTGCTGGAAAATCTGGGAGTTCCTCTTCCAGGCGAGACTATTACGATTGCTGGCGGGTTTTTAGCTGGCAGTGGGGAACTGAATTACTGGTTTGTGCTCGGCAGTGCGATCGCGGGTGCGACTGTGGGGGGAAATTTGGGTTATGCGATCGGCAGGTACGGCGGCTGGCCACTGCTGCTGAAGCTGGGACAATTTTTCCGCTTTCGAGAAGAACAACTGTTTGACTTAAAAGAACAGTTTAGCAAAAATGCAGCTAAAGCCGTATTTTTGGGCCGTTTCATCGCACTGCTGCGAATTTTTGCTAGCCCCCTAGCGGGTATTGCAGAAATGCCTTTTTGGAAATTTTCGCTGTTCAATGTTCTGGGTGCTGCAAGCTGGGCATCTGTAATGGTGAGTTTATCCTACTTCTTGGGACAAGTTGTGTCTTTAGAGAAATTGGTAGCTTGGGCTGCTCAATTTGCGGTATTTGCTTTGCTGTTAGCAGTTGCTTGGATTGCAATTCCTATTTGGTTGGAGTCGCGGAGTTTGGACAAGACTAAATAGGGTTGCAATCCGTTACCCAAAAAAATCAATATTCTTGTGGAACGGGCCGGAGAGCCCGTTCTTTATAATATTTGAACATACGAGATTAAACTTACATTTTGTGCCAAGATTAGCAACGGGCTAGAAGCCCGTTCCACAAACAATAAACTGTCTTTAAAACAAAAAAAGCATACATTTATAATAGGTAGAAATCATGGGATACACTACAACATTTGACGGAATATTTCATTTAAACAAACGGTTATTAGACAGCGAAGCTATTTACTTATTAGAGTTTTCTCGAACTCGACGGATGAAGCGAAATTCGGCGATTTTGCAAAGTATTCCCGATCCGGCGAGAACAGCGGTGGGTTTACCTGTGGGCGAAGAGGGCTGCTATTTTGTGAATGAAAAATGGGATGAAGACTCCGAAGTTTCTGTTGTTAATTACAACCGCCCGCCGAAGACTCAGCCCGGATTGTGGTGTAAGTGGATTCCTACTGCTGACGGCGGGGGGATTCAGTGGAGCGGCGCGGAAAAGTTTTATGATTATGTCGAATGGTTGCAGTATCTGATCGACAATTTTCTGAAACCTTGGGGTTATGTTTTAAATGGCGAAGTGAATTGGCAGGGGGAAAGGGAAGAAGATATAGGTACGATCGTAGTTGCCAGCAATCTGATTATTTTGCCAGAAGGTGCTGAGGAATTGTTGAGGTATGCGGTGTCGCCGGTATCGGTGCCAAATTTTGTTTGGGATTGTTTGAAGGCGGTGCAAGCGGCGGGAGTTGATTTGACAATTTGGTATGAGGTAGTCGATCGATCTGTGGAGTTGGGACACGGGGAAGCAGCGCTGTGGATTAAGCCTAATATTGAGAAGTATTTTGATGGTTTGAACCGGGGTTTTGAGTTTGAGGGGAATCTAATTGAGACGAAAGATTGGGGCTTGTGAGCAGTAGTTTCGATTTGTGGATGATGCGGCTATAATTGTGAGTAGGAGCAAATGAGGATTTACTATGACGGCATTGACAGAAATCCGCGAAGAATTAGCTGAGGACAAAGTTGAGGAAAAAGTACAGATTTATTACTCTCCCGAAGAGTATTTAATGCTGGAAGAGGGGGCAAAATTTAGAAGCGAATATCAGGATGGCAAGATAATTCCTATGACAGGCGGAACACCGAATCACAATCAAATCGCTGGCAATTTTTATGGAACATTAAATTTTGCCACCAAAGGACAACCATACCGAGTATTTATAAACGATTTGCGTTTGTGGATACCGTCGAAGCGGGTTTATACTTATCCTGATGTGATGTTGGTGGCGGGTAAGTTGGAGTTTGCGGAGGGTAGGAAAGATACGATTACTAATGCGGTGATGGTGGCTGAGGTTTTATCGGAATCGACGGCGGATTATGACAGAGGTGGCAAGTTTAAACTTTTTCGCACGATTCCTAGTTTGAGGGAGTATGTTTTGATAGATCAATACGAGATGCACGTTGAACAGTTTGTGAAGACGGATGATAATAAGTGGGTTTTGTCTGAGTATGATGGTGCTGATGGGGTGTTGAGATTGAGTTGTGTGGAGTTTGAGATGCGGTTGGGAGATATTTACGATCGTGTGGATTTTGAATCTGAGTCGGAGGAGTGATCGCCCTCGAACAATTTGATTAAGTAATATTATGTTCGACCAATTTACCCTAGTTCTTGTAGGGGCGGGTTCACCAACAATACCTGCCAATAATTAACCATCTCAAAAACCCGCCCCGGCCGAGATATCGCGAGAGATCGACAGGACAGGATATAAGGATCGAATTAAGCGAGTAGATTCTACTTGAATCCCGGAAGCATTATGAAATCTTAAAAGTCGGCTATTACTTATAATATCGGTCAAAAATGGGCTGTGACTCTTTGCTGCAAAGCAGAACAAAAACTGGAACTGAGAGTTGCAAAAATAGTTGAGTGTTTTGACCAAAATTATCTCTTAAAGCAATGGGAAATATCTGATAGTGAAGCTACGGGCCGTTATGGAAATTGCTTCACTACGCGGTGTAATAATCAGGAAATATTTCAGGTATCTACTTCTGATTTGTTGGAGGTAATGAGGGAAGAAGGTCAAGTTATTGAGTTAGATGCTAGTTTGATAAAAGACGACGAGGAATTGTTTAACATATTGATTAGAGATGGGCTTTCAATTGATTTACTTGGCAGCGGGGAGATGATGCCGCTGACTGTTTTGAGGAAATATGTTTATGTTGACAAAGAACTGTTTATGTGATCAAGGACGTGGGAGCGCACTTCAAAAAGCTCGATCGCCCTCTGTCAGAGAATGCTGGGGTGAGAGAGGGCGATCGTAATTATTAGGCTGTTCGCTGAAAGGCGATAGTTTACTAAAACCCAAAGAATTTAGTAATCAATGGCAGTAGATTGTTACAGAATTCTAGTAGTTCTGTCGCTTTTGGTACACCTTTCATAATTCGTTCGAGCATCCTATCTGCCTTTTTGGCTTTCTCCTTCATTCCCCCATCATTAGGATTCTGAGCAGCTTCAGCTAAATCTTTTACTTGCTCTAAAGCATCATTCCTGTCATCATCACTTAAATTTGGATCTGCTTCGATTGCGTCTTGGAGTTGGAGCAGTAACTCTTTGATTCCGGGTTTATCGGCTTCAGAGGATGAAGGTAACTGGTTGATAATGTTTGATACATTTCCCGTAGAATTACCTCCTATGAAGTTGCCTCCAACACTGCCTCCAACATAATTTTTAGATTGTTCTTCCATGATTTTCTCCTAGTTTAATTGACGCTTGATTTTGACTGTAAATTTAAATGTCGTTCAACAGAGCATCACCCTCATCTCTTATTTGATACATCTCCCCTAGAATCACCTCCTATGAAATTACCTCCAACACTTCCTTCTATTTTGATAGATCGATCGGTTGAATAGACTACATAACGACCTTCTTCATGGCTTTCCATGAAATTATATAAAATTGAAACTACATTTTTTAACCCTGGAACATCCCTGGTGATAAATATTGGTAATGGAGAACCAGAATTCAAGTATAATTTAAGACCATATTTAGGAGGCCATAATTTATTAAATACCAATGAGAGAATTGCGAATCCTATCATCAACATTCCTCCGGTTCTATTGTCACTATTCTGAGGAAAATTCGTGTTTATCAAAATTCCAAAGATAAACGAAAGCCAAATCCATGATGATGGCACTTTTACTGTCGGAACAGGGCATACGCCAAAGCCGGTGACGTTACGAAACTGATAGACATCAGAATCAAATTGAACTGTGTTTTTGGTGATTTCTATTGTAGCCTTCCCGATCAGTCTGTCAGTATTTTGTGATGTATTATTTACACCCATCATTATTTTTTGCAACAATTTAAGCATTAACCTGCTCCCTCCATAAATGAAATCCTTGGGACTACCACTTAATGCTATTGCCATTGACAATACTCCGGACAGTTTTCCAATATGATGAGATCGCCAGCCCGCTAGCTGAGTGCGCTCCTCTTCAGGGGCTGCCCTAACGACGTATTTACGTCATCCTAGCTGTATTGCGATCGGTAATAAATCTTGTTATTCCCGCTCGCCCGGAACGAAATTTCGAGGTTTTGAGGTTCTTCTTCACCACCTTGACGTGGGCTAGAGGGCGATCGCATAAGCTCCCACACAAGTGAAAAAAGTGAGTACGACCTGAACCCAAAATAAACAGAAAAATACGAAAAAATCAAGTGAATTTACAGCGAAATCTGACAATAGAAGTTAACCTCAGCGGTGCAAATCTGAGCGGAGCAAACTTAAGTGGAGCTAGATTATTCGCAAATTTAAATGAAGCTGATTATGTTCAAACCGATTTAGATAAAACAATCAATGCTGATAGTGAAACTGAATTATCTGACTCTGAAGACGAAATTAACTGGAATGGTTTTCGCCTTCACTCCGACGCACAAGTGAAAATTGCCGAAATACTCGATCGCACTTCCACTCTCTTCATCCCCAACTCCCAACTCCGACTCGCAACACCCGCAGGCAGACAAAACCAACAAGCTGACTTTCTGATCTTCCACGAAAACAAGCTAGGGATACTGAAAATTGACAGCGAATCATCCCATCCAAACACAACAGAAGATGAAAAGTGCCAGCTTTTCATAGATTCTGGCATCAGTCTTGTCAAACATTACGATCCTACCCGATGCAGCGAACAACCGGATCTAGTGGTGCAGGAGTTTTTGGAAATTTTGAGTCACGTACAAGCCTAATAAGCTGTTTTTTATTTAAACTGTGATACAAACATTACCTTGATTTTTGATATTTTCTCACTTCAACAATTAACAATCCTTCCTTTCAGAGTCGATGTAATAAATAGTATAGATATTCAATTAATTTAAACATTCGGCGGAAATCTTTACACTAATTTACGGAAATAATTTGGAATTATATCGTATTTAAAGGCACAATAGCTTATTTCACTTTTAGGTAAAATTGTAGCAACGAGTCATCAGTTGTGAATTCCTTTTTCTCTTTCATCCTCTGTGTCCTCTGCGTCCTCTGCGGTTACTTTCAAAATTATAAATTTAACCGCAGATATACACAGATGAAGGCAGATTGAGATGGTCTGTTAACGCATAAAACAAAGCGAAGCAATCTTCAGCCCCTGCGATTGCTTCTTACTAATTATCCACGATCAATTCTCCTTTCCCCTCAATCACTTCCCCGATCGCCCAAGCACCAATTCCCTGAGACTCAAACCATTTAACAGCCTGTTCTACTTCCCTGGAATCAAGCAACAGCACAAACCCAATCCCCATATTAAAAGTATTGAACATATCTGCTGTAGCAACTTGGCCCGCTTCAGCAATCCACTGGAAAATTGGCAAACTTGGCCAACTATTGCTGTCAATTCTGACAGATTGATTAACTCCCAAACAGCGGGGCAAATTTTCCGGCAAACCGCCGCCCGTAATGTGAGCCATGCCGTGAATTTCTAGACCGCTTTTAATGGCTTCGAGGACTGGTTTAACATAAATTTTAGTCGGAGTTAGCAGCACTTCTCCTAAAGTTTTGCCACCTAACTTTTCGGGTTGGGAATGCCAGTCAAAACCCCGATCGCCCGCAATTTTTCTCACCAAACTAAAACCGTTGCTGTGCACGCCCGAACTAGCCAGCCCCACAGCCACATCTCCCACCTGCACCCGCGAACCGTCCAACAATTTGCTCTTTTCGACAATACCCACGCAAAACCCCGCCAAATCGTACTCACCCGCTTGGTAAAAACCGGGCATTTCTGCCGTTTCCCCTCCGAGCAAAGCACAGCCCGCTTGCTTGCAACCGTCAGCAATGCCGGCCACCACCGCAGCTAATTGTTCGGGATTTAACTTTCCCGTCGCTAAATAATCGAGAAAAAAGAGGGGTTCGGCCCCGGATGTCAGCACGTCGTTGACGCACATCGCCACCAAGTCGATACCTACCGTGTCGTGCCGATCGAGATTGTGGGCCAATTTCAACTTAGTCCCAACGCCGTCAGTACCCGAAACCATCACCGGCTCTTTTAAACCCTCCGGGACGCTGAAAAAACCGCTAAACCCGCCGAATCCGCCCAAAACTCCCGATCGGTGCGTGCTCTTGACCATACTCCCGATGCGCGAGACAAAAGCTCTGCCCGCCTCAACATCCACACCTGCTTCTCGATAATCCATAAGTCCGCCAAATCGATTTCTTCTAATTTTTAGTTTATTCCCATAACAGTTGACAAACAGCTTTTTTAAGACTAGCCATTCGGCAGCCCACAAAATACACTAAATTTTTGTAAATTTTTGTAAATTTTTCCGTAAAGACTGAAACGGCTGTAAGCACTGGAACTAAAGGGTTTTATGATAGAGGGTTTTGAGAAAATTTGATGAAGATTTGGTGAAAAGCGCGATCGCAGCGATCCCCAACCGCAAAAGTTTGTGGTAGTCTGTTGCAGTTCGTGAACAACACACAAATTGCGGATCGAGTATGAGTTGTCAAGTGTCAGGGAAGTTTCAGCCAAATTTTTTTGGGGCTGAAGCATTAAAGCAAAAACGCACCCGGATACTTTGCTTTGACTCACGGGGGAATGGCGAAGGGCAAGAGAGAAATCCTTGACGCCCGCCGCCAAATGGCCAATCCTCCAATCTCGGTTGGCAATGGCTATTCACAAAAATGGACGTATGAAGGAAAAATTTGTTGGTGGTCTACTCGCTGTCCTGTTAGTTCCTGTGGTAGGAACGGCATCCTCTTGTCACGCACAAGCAACAGGTGCCGACAACCAAAACTCTCAGGTTTCCGAGCAAGTAATTGCCACCCAACCGTCCCGGCAGTTAAACGCTACTCGGGTCGAAGCGCAAAAAGTCGGACAGTATCAGTATCAAGCAAGAGCTGAAATTGCCCGAGACTCGATCGCCAAAATTCAGCCCCACAACTTAGGCGGGCGACAAGCAGCGACAGTCTACGTGCGAAACATTCCAGTCATCACCTTTCTCAACGCCAGTCCGGAAACAAACACGCCTTTGGGAGAAACTGGCAACAGCCAAGCCGGTGCTAGCAGTCCGTCAAAAGTAGCGGGCGCCAGAGAAAATCCCAAAGTCGGAAACATTGCCAGCAACTCTAGCAACCAAGAACCCGATCCAATTTGGCGGGCATCAAGCTTAGCAGCAAGACTCAATCAGCTAGCCCGCAACAACATCGATCCCAACAGCATTACCGTTAAGTGGGAAAAAGGCGATCGCTACATTATCCAGGCAAACGGCGAGGAGTTGGTAAACATCAACGCCGAAACCATCCTCCCCGACACCACCAGCAACTTTAGCCGAGACGCCCTGCAAGCAACCAATCGCCTCCGGCGACTTCTGGGCAACGCCCCACCCCTGGAAGAAGTCGCAGGCAAACCCCAACCAGAACCCCCCGTGCTGTCTATGGGCCCAGTTCAAGTGCGCCTCAGCGGCTGGGCTTCCTGGTACGGCCCAGGATTTAACGGCAACCTCAGCGCCAGCGGCGAGCGTTTCAACCAAAATGATATGACCGCAGCCCACCCAAATTTGCCTTTTGGAACGAGAGTCATGGTGAGAAATCTCGACAACGGCCGCACTGTGGTCGTCCGCATTAATGACCGCGGCCCCTATGTGGGCGATCGGCTCATTGACTTGTCCGCCGGCGCCGCCAGCGTGCTAGGAATGATCAGCAGTGGCGTTGCCAGAGTGGAAATCGAAGTGATCGAACCGCAGCAGCAAACAACTGTTGGACGCTGAAGGCTACTCTCAGGCAGAATACAAAAGTTATCCGAAGTGTAGAAAGCAGAAAGTAGAATAAAACTGACATCTTGCACCATTGTCAAGAACGGGCTCTCCGGCCCGTTCCACAAAGAATGAGTTTTCTTGTGGAACAGGCCGAAAAGCCTGTTCCTAAACAACTAATTGAGAATGGTGCAAGATGTGAGATAAAACTGACATCTTGCACTATTCTTTGTGGAACAGGCCGGAAAGCCTGTTCTTGAAGATGGTGCAAGATGTCAACTCGAACAAATTCTGACAAATAAACTCTGCATTCTGCCGAATGCCTTCAGGAGATTCTACCGGTGCGCCTGTTTACTACCATTGCAGCACTTCGCTGCTACTTAAATTTACAAAAGTCTGCTGCACCTCATTTGACAGTCGGTTTGGTGCCGACGATGGGAGCTTTGCACGCAGGGCATCTGAGCTTGATCCAGCGGGCAAGGCAAGAAAATGCGATCGCCCTGGTCAGCATTTTTGTCAACCCGCTGCAATTTGGCCCCACAGAAGATTTTCAAGATTATCCTCGGAATATCGAGCAAGACCGGCTGTTGTGCGAACAAGCTGGCGTTGATGCCATATTTGCTCCCTCAGCAACCGAAATGTTCGGCAACCAAGCCGTCGAGCGTACAGAAACAGAGCAAACCGCCCAAAAACAGATAGAGATTCACCTTTCATCCTTAACCCAAGTAGTGCCGCCACCGGCGATGACATCGGTTTTGTGCGGCAAAGCAAGGCCCGGTCATTTTCAGGGCGTCGCGGCAATAGTTACTAAACTTTTGAGTTTGGTGCAGCCGACAAAAGCTTATTTCGGTCAAAAAGACGCCCAGCAGCTAGCAATTATTCGGAAGCTGGTCTTGGATTTTAACTTGCCTGTAGAGATTGTCGCTTGTCCGATCGTCCGCGAAGAGTCGGGACTGGCAATGAGTTCTCGCAATCAGTATTTAACAGTAGAGCAAAAACAGCAAGCCTCCGTACTCTACCGCGCGCTGCAACAAGCCTCGAAAACTTTTGCTTCAGGGGATCGCACCGCAGCAGCCGCACTCGCAGCAGCCCACGCAGCAGTCGCAGAAGAACCCGCAGTCAAGCTCGAATACGCCGAAATCGTCGATCCCCACACTTTGACGCCCTTGCAGGTTGTGGAAACAGCGGGACTTTTAGCCGTGGCCGCCAGAGTTGGCTCTACTCGCTTGATTGACAATATAATTCTCAGGAATCGCCGGCCCATTGTGGCGATCGACGGCCCGGCGGGAGCAGGCAAATCTACCGTCACTCGCCTTGCAGCAACAGCTTTGAACTTGTTTTATCTGGATACCGGCGCGATGTATCGGGCGCTGACTTGGCTGGCATTGAAAACAGACACGCCGATTTCCGACGAATGCGCGATCGCCGAATTAATCAGTTCCAGTTATTTGGAATACAACCTCGATCCCGCATCAAAGATGTTGAAGATTAACGGCGAAGACGTAACCGAGGCAATTCGCAGTTTGGAAGTGACATCCCGCGTCTCGGAAATGGCGGCGATTCCCGCCGTGCGGCAGTTTCTGGTGGAGGAACAGCGGCGCTGCGGCACAAAAGGCGGAATTATAGCAGAAGGCCGCGATATCGGCACTAACGTGTTTCCCGATGCGGAACTTAAGATTTTTTTGACGGCTTCGGTACAAGAGCGATCGCGCCGGCGGCTGTTAGAACTTAAAGATAGCGATCGGGCTAATATTAGCTTGGCCCAATTGGAACAAGACATCGCCCTGCGAGACGAAAAAGACAGCACCCGCGAGGTTGCACCTTTGCGTAAAGCGGCCGATGCTGTGGAAATTCAAACAGACAATCTGACTGTTGCTGAAGTTATCGATCGGATTGTCGGCTTGTACAAAGAGAGAATCGACCCTAAAAGTTAATTTTAGGAGTGGCGGGCGGGCGATCGCCCTCATCTCAAATCCGGTTAACCTCACATCTTGCACTATTCTCGCTTAACAGGCTTTTCGGCCTGTTCCACAAAGAGTGAATTTTCTTGTGGAACAGGCCGAAGAGCCTGTTCCTAAAAAGCTTATTGACAATAGTGCAACATCTCAGGTTAAACTCACATCTTGCACTATTCTCGCTTAACAGGCTTTTCGGCCTGTTCCACAAAGAGTAGATTTTCTTGTGGAACAGGCCGAAAAGCCTGTTCCTAAAAAGCTTATTGACAATGGTGCAACATCTCACGTTAAACCAACTTGCAGTGTCAGGTAGGGACGCGGGCAGATGCGGGCTGAGTCCCTGAGAATATCGTGCCATTAATCCGATTTGAGCGCCGTCCCCCTGGCTGGGGAAAAAGTTCCACCATCCCGCGTTTTCATGGGTTAGGGGATTTCTGGCGCACAAACCTTAAATTTTTTTATCCTGACGGACTTCCCCACGATCGGTTATTTCCAGTAGCATTTTTACGGGCAGTCCAATTTAAGATTATCCTCTTAAGTGGATTAACTTGATATCAACATAAAATCTCAAATTAACTGTATAACGTGTGAAGGAGAGAATGACGTGACAAAATTGAAACTGCTGTGGAGGCGGCGAAAAACTTTAATAGTTGCTTTTATGGCAGCAACAGGAAGTTTTTTGCTGGGTGTGACATGGCCGATTAACTTGCGGGCCAATCAGCCCTTGGAACCGATTCAGGCGCAAGTCTTGGCCGTATCCCAGTCGCAAGAACAACAGCCGATGTCCAATATTAATAAGTTCTCCGAGGCGATCGCCCGTCGAGTAGAATTTTCCCAAAATGCTCTAGCCCAATTGCAGGCAATCCGATTTCAATCAGCCGTACCGGATCAGTTTCAAGGTACAACCATGAGTCACGGGACACTTGACTCCCAGCACAAGGCGATCGCCCTGACATTTGACGACGGCCCCTGGCCGAAAACAACTACACAAATCCTAGATATTCTCAAGGAAAATAATATTAAGGCTACATTCTTCTGGGTAGGAAGATACCTGCAAACTTATCCCGAAATTGGCAAACAGGTCGCCGAAGCCGGTCACGCGATCGGCAATCACACTTGGAACCACCAATACCTTCAGTATAACGAAGACGGTGCCGCTCGCGAGATCGATCGCACTTCATCCTTAATTGAGGAGTTGACCGGCATCCAAACATCGATGTTCCGCCCGCCAGGAGGCATTTTAAACAATGGATTGGCAGCTTACGCTCAAAAGAAAAATTATGCAGTTGTGATGTGGTCTGCTGATTCTTTTGATTGGCGCACTCTTACGGAATCTTTGATAGACAACGTGATGAGGCAGGCCAATTCCGGTGGCATTGTGCTGATGCACGACGGTGGCGGCAATCGAGCGAGAACTGTAAAAGCTTTACCTGATATTATTGCTCGATTGAGAAAGGAAGGGTACAGTTTCGTAACAGTTCCCGAGTTATTGCAGATGCAAGAACAAGACTTAGAAAAACAGGAAACAGCACAAAAGTAACAATTGGGAAAAGTGGGAGTTCACACCATTATTCCATTTTGTTGTATGTCGTTAGATTAATTTTTCATAACTCTAGCCGAAAAAAGAAGGAAGAAGTAGCAACCGCGCCCGATTCCAGGCGACGTTCTTAACTACTGAAACCATTGCTTTAATTGCATTTCCCTTCTTCCTTCTTCCTTCTTCCCTCTTCTTTCTTCCTTTTTCCTTCTTCCTTCTTCCTGACATCGGTTACATCCGTGACACAATCCGTTGCCGAACTTCCTTATTCTTTCTTCCTGACATTCGTTATTCATGCCGGACGGTATTATCACGTTCGAGGGCAAGGTAATCTTCGGGGCTAAACCCAGACGGGATGGCAATCATAGCGTTAGAGGTAAAATCAATACATTACTTGTAGCCATATTACCAATTTAGGCTTGAATCTAACGGCAAATCCTGCAACTGAGAATTCACCCAATTAGCCGCCGCCAAACCCGAGCGCAAAGCACCCTCTATTTGACCTTCCCCGCACAAATCCCCCGCACAAACCAGCGGCAAAGTCCCCTCCGCCGCCAAACAAGAAACAGGCAAAGGATTTCGACAAAAAGCATAGCGCCAGCGGTGAACCTGCAACCATTCCGGCTGTTTCAGCCAAGGCATTAAATATTCAGAAGTGCGATCGAGCAATTCATGACCGACAGTTTCCAAATCAGCAGCTTCTAAATAGCGTTCTGCAAAATTTGCGCTGCTGTGAACCACAAACACCGGCTGCTGCGGATCGAGCCGTTTGCTGCTGTCCAAACCAACCCAAGCTAAATCAGAATTATCGGGAAAAGAAACAGCTTTCCACGGCGGATTTAGATTGCTCAAATCTTGCTGTTTTGCCGCAGGATAGCCAGCCATAACCGTAAAGCAAGGTTCGTACTCCACAGAACGCAATTTGTCAAGAAAATCAGATTTCAAACCGATTTCCGAATTCAAAAACATTAAAGCTTGAGGAGCCGGAATTGCTACTACAACAGCCTTAGCAATCAATTCTTGAGGCGTCTGTAAATTGTCATCAGTAACTTCTAGGGAAAGATGCCAGATTTGGTTATCTGTGGTAGTAGAAATAGCTTGTACGCGGCGGCCAAACCAAATTTCTACCCCCTCCGCCAGATACTTACCGATCGCATTCATACCCGCAGGTGCGACATAGCAAGAACTAGGAATAGAGAACATTTCTCCTTGTCGGAATTCTCCCACACTATCCGTCCAGAGTTTGAGGATATCCCGATCGACCAAAACCTCAATTAACCCCTGCACCGCATCCCCCTGCGGTTCCAGATACCGCGCCCCGTGATCGGCCCTAGTACCCTGTACGCGGCGGGTAGCAACACGTCCCCCCGCGCCACGAGATTTCTCAACAACCACCACAGAATAACCAGCTTGACGCAACCGTTGAGCGCAACTCAGCCCCGCCATACCCGCACCAATCACCGCAACATCGAACATAATCAATCAGTCAATCGATTTTAGATTTTAGATTTTAGATTTTAGATTGAAGCATTGACCCCACGGATAAATTGGGGGGGCAAGTTTCATCGGATACAGGTTTTTTATTTCTGGACGGATGAATCCGGCGGCTTGTATCCTGGATGCTTTCGGTCAGCCTTGTGAATCTAAACATCAGCTTAAAGGCTGCGAGCTGAATTTGTACCTTACCGATGACTCAAAAGAGCCGTAGCACGGGCGATGACCCGACGCCATCGCCCTGCACCAAGTAGTAGAATAAAGGACAGCACGAATCCATGATTAAGACCAGATCAAAAAATGCCACTGTAGGTAAATCCTAAATCCTAATGGTTGTCAACCAGCCGTCATCTAAAATCTAAAATCTAAAATCTAAAATCGTATACGGGAGGGCAAAATTTTGGACGAACTCAGAGCAGCACTCGAATTGACAACAGAAGAAGAATTGCAGCAACTAACAGAACTTCTGTTCAGCCGCAAGTTTAACCCTTTAGATTACGTGCAAACCCCCGCACCGATAGATGTACAAAGTCGCGATCGCGCAGCATGGCTCGACGCCGTAGAACAGCGGTTTCGCTATCTTGCAGCCGACGGGTTGACGGTACTCAGAGGGCGAACCCAACAAGTAACTTACAGACAAGCACTAATTCAAGTTTGTCGCTATCTCAAAATCCCTTATCCCAGACAGTTGTCAACCACCGACTTAGAGGCAGAAGTATTTCTGCACTTAATGGGCCGCGCGTGGAAGCGTTTACCTGCAGATGAACAGCAAGCGCTGACACTGCGCGTACAGCGAGCGATCGTTGATTCTAAACTCTCAGAACCCCTGCCAATTTCTGCTGAAAAAGACCCGCTGGGTTTACTGTTCAAAGGCGGCAGCGCTTTAGCTGTTAGTTCCATCTTAAAACCAATGCTGCTCAAACTAATGGCCAATCAATTTGCGCTGCATTTTGCCACCTATCAAATGGCAAAACAAGGAGTGCTTGCAGGCACTGCAACAGCAGCAACCCAGTTTCAAAATTATGTCGCAATTCAGACAGCGCGGCGCGGTATGGCGGTGAGTGCGGCTCGTTACGGTGCAACGCGGAGCGTATTTTCGTTAGTCGGCCCGGTGATGTGGACTTGGTTTTTAGCGGATTTGGGTTGGCGATCGATTTCCACGAACTACGGCCGCATTATCCCGACCATTTTTGCCCTAGCTCAAATACGCCTGACGCGATCGGAATGCGTTTGGGAACTAGCTTAACGATGGTAGATTGTAGATTTTAGATTTGAGATTGGGAGTGTGGGTGAATATCAAAAATCGGTTGAAATTAGCTGCCAAACAGACAGCCGAAAATCTCAAGTCTCGCCTCCAAAAACATCCCGATCCCCGCCTGCAAATTCCTTGGAATTTCGCCCAAGTGGGGATGCTAATTTTTCCCTTAATTCCCATTTTGGGAGCTTTAGGTTTATTCCTGGGATTGGCCGGCACTTGGAAGCAAAAGTTCCGTCAAATTAGTCGCCGCCCGTTGAATCGAGGATTCGCAATTCTGAGCGCGCTGCTAGTCCTCACAGCCTTTTTTGGCCACAACCGCATTGAGGCTTTTATAGGGTTGTACAATTTCTTGCCGTTCTTTATATTGTTTGCCGCTTTCAGCAGTTTAATCCAAACTTCGGCTCAGTTGCGGCAATTGTCTTGGATGATTGTAATTAGTTCAATTCCCGTGATAATTTTAGGCCTGGGACAGCAATTTTTAGGTTGGAGCGGCATCGATCAATTGCAGCCTGTTTTTGGCTGGGTACTCGAACCCAAAGGCAATCCCCCCGGCCGCATGGCTTCTGTATTTATGTACGCTAATATTTTAGCTTGCTATCTGACAATTGCTTTTATTTTAGCAATGGGACTGTGGATGGAAGAAGTCCGTTGTCAGTTGTCAGTTGGCAGTTGTCAGTTGGCAGTTGTCAGCCGTCACCACTTACCAATGCCCAATGCCCAATGCCCAATGCCCAATGCCCAATGCCTATTTTTAAGTTTGGCAGTGATCGGAAATGCTGTTGCTTTGATTTTTACTAATTCTCGCAATGCTTGGGGGCTGGCAGTTTTGGCAGTTTTGGCTTTTGCACTTTATGCGGGTTATAAAAAATTATTAGCTGCGGTTTTTGGTGTAGCTAGCACAGTTTTTTTGTCTGCCTTTGGCCCCGAACCTTTACGGCAGTATTTGCGAATAATTGTCCCTGCTTTCTTTTGGGCTAGACTCACCGACGAGATGTTCCCAAATCGGCCGACTGCTACTTTGAGAAAAACTCAGTGGGAATTTGCTTGGTCGATGACTCAGCAGCGTCCTTGGACTGGTTGGGGATTGCGAAATTTTACGCCTCTCTATCAAGCTCAGATGCAAGAATGGCTTGGTCATCCTCACAGTTTAATATTGATGTTGACTGCGGAAACGGGAATACCCGCAACGCTTTTTTTGTTTGGTTTAGTTGGTTGGGTTTTGGCTAGGGGTGTTTTGCTGCTGGCTAATTGGCCGCTTTTTTCTGCGGATATCAAACACGAGAAAATAGCAACACTGGAAAAAGCGGAAAATGCTTTAGATCTCAATCAAAAATCTATAATTAATAGCACAAACCAGGTTGCTTATCAAGATGTAAGAGCGGGAGATCGCCTAATTTTTTTCAGTTATTTATTAGCCTTCGCCGCCTGTACGCTTTTTAACACTGTAGATGTGACGCTGTTTGATTTTCGACTCAATACTACAAGCTGGTTGCTGTTGGCGGCGATTTGCGGAGTCAGCCAGAGGGAATTGGGAATAGGGCATCGGGCATTGGACATTGGAACTAACAAATAACAACAGTCAACAGTTAACAGTCAACTGCCAACTGCCAACTGCCAACTGAATTCTTTTATTCTACCGTCACCGACTTCGCCAAATTGCGCGGCTGATCCACATCCAAACCCCGACGCGCCGCAATGTGATAAGCCAACAATTGCAGCGGAATCACTGTCACAATCGGCGACAACAATTCATCCACCAAAGGCACGGGCAAAACGTGGTCAAAAATCTCGGCTTCCGCCACACCTTGCTTCGGCGTAACGCCAATTAAACGGGCGTCGCGCGCTTTCGCTTCCTGAGCGTTGGAAAGCACTTTTTCATAGACGCTTCCTGGCATGGCGATCGCCACTACAGGTACTTTCGCATCCAAAAGGGCGATCGGGCCATGTTTCATCTCTCCCGCCGGATATCCTTCGGCGTGAATGTAGCTAATTTCCTTCAGTTTCAGCGCCCCTTCCAAAGCAATCGGAAAGTTAATTCCCCGCCCCAAAAATATAAAATCTTGGGTGTCTGTAAACTGGTGGGAGAATTCCTCCACATACTGTTCTTGAATCTCCAAAAACTTCTCAATTTCTGCCGGCAACTGGCGCAAACCTGCAATAATTTCTGCCAATCTCTCGCTGCTGATTGTTTGCCGCTGGTGCGCCAAATCCAAAGCTAAGAAATAGAATGCCATCAACTGAGTGACAAAAGTTTTAGTGGCAGCAACGCCGATTTCTATACCGGCGTGGGTATTGATCACGTGTGGCATCATGTGGGCGATCGAACTTTCAGTCCTGTTAGTAATGCCTAACATTCTCGCCCGGAATTTATCAGTAAAACCCGCGCGGCGCTGCTGTTCCATCCCCAAAGCAGCCAGCGTGTCCGCCGTTTCTCCCGACTGTGTTACCCCAATAGTTAAAGTATTTGCTGTCAGCGGTGCCGGCGCGTAGCGGTACTCAGAAGCGTACTGCACCGCAGTGGGAATATTAGCTAATTGTTCCAACAAATATTTGCCGATTAGCGAGGCGTGCCAGCTCGTTCCGCAGGCGAGAATTGAAATTTGTTCGACATCGGCGCAAAGTTCTTTGGGCAAGTTGAGATTGATGGGAGAGCGCGGATTTCCTGGCTGCCAATCGCTGTCTAAGTAAGCCTCCAAACAAGCTCGGACTACGGCTGGCTGTTCGTAAATCTCCTTGTGCATGAAGTGTTTGAAGCCTTGTTTTTCGACTAAAACCGGACTCCAACCAAGGATGCGCGGGCTTTTTTTCAGCCTTTCCCCTGCAAAGCTGTAAACTTCCACTCCCATCGAAGTCAGTCTTGCCAATTCGCCATTTTCTAAGGACAAAACAGTGCGGGTGTGAGATACTAAGGCCGGCGTATCGGAAGCGCAGAAAAATTCACCAGCACCAAACCCAATCACCAAAGGAGCTTGCTGTCTGGCGACAATTATTTCCTCTGGAAAATCTGCACAGATAACGGCGATCGCAAAAGCTCCTTCTAATTTGTTTACCGCCTTTAAAACGGTTTCCAAAAACGATAAATCAGCAATTTTTTCTGTTTTTTTATCTTTTTCTTCTTCCTTCTCCCTTCTTGCTTCTTTCAAAAATTCAGCTATTAAATGAGGGATAACTTCTGTATCGGTATCCGAAACAAATTTATGTCCCTTCGCTTTCAATTCTTTCCGCAACTCGCGATAATTTTCGACAATTCCATTTTGAACTACCGCAATTCGCCCGCTATTATCTAGGTGAGGGTGAGCGTTATATTCTTCAGGCTTGCCGTGAGTGGCCCAGCGGGTGTGTCCGATGCCGATGGGAGCCAGAGAGTCTATCTCTGCTAGCTTTTCCCGGAGGCTGTGCAATTTGCCCTTTGCTCGGATGCAGGTAATTTCTCCTTCGGAGATGGTAGCGAGGCCCGCTGAATCGTAGCCCCGGTATTCTAGTTTCTCCAATCCTGCTAGCAAAATCTCGCTTGCTGCTTGCGTGCCGATATAGCCAACGATTCCGCACATTTAACGTACTACTCCTGCTTAGCGATCGCAATAAAACTTAAGTTTTATCATTTTTACCTTCTTCCGGCCCCAGAATGCAGATTCCGCGACAAAAAAAGAGGGGGCGATTAAATTGCCCCCTCTTTTGTGCCCGTAATTCGATCGGCGTGTCGATCGATTTTTAGTAAGCTAGACCCATACTGCGAGTGGTTTCTGCTCCCAGGTAAACCCGGATGCTCAGAAAATCGGTGGGACAAGCAGTTTCGCACCGCTTGCAGCCTACACAGTCTTCGGTGCGGGGAGATGAGGCAATCTGAGCTGCTTTGCAGCCATCCCAGGGCACCATCTCCAAAACGTCAGTCGGACAAGCGCGGACGCATTGAGTGCAGCCGATGCAAGTATCGTAAATTTTGACTGAATGAGACATTGAATAAAGGCTCCCAACGAGTCACTAAAAATTTGCTGCCTCTGCGAGTGAACAGATTTGACGGCGAGGTGCCACCGCTATAGCCTGCACAGAGAATTAAAGGTTAGTCTACCGCAGTGCCTGGAAGCACTTCGCGAAAAAGCGACAAAACTTCACAGTTATTCACGGTGGGACTCTGATAGAACCCATTTGGGCTCTATATCATTCGCCAACCGTTTGAGCATCAGCCTGTTGACATCCTCCCCGCACTTTTAGGGCGGGGATTCCCAAACATCACTGCTTGGGTTTCTGCTTCTGTCCCTGACGGGGTTTCGCACCAGCCTTAACAGATTTACTCTGTTCGGGTCTTACGGTCGCTCCACAGACTGACACGGCAAGCCCTGCCGCCAAAATATTCCTTGCCGCATTGATGTCTCGGTCATGGTGAGTCCGGCACTTAGGACAATCCCATTCCCGGATATTTAACGCCATCTTTTCAACGATGTGACCGCAATTGCCACACCGTTTTGAACTCGGAAACCATCGGTCAATTTTGATTAAAGTGCGACCGTATCAGTTGCACTTGTATTCAAGTTGCCTGACCAATTCACCCCAACTTGCGTCACTTATGGCAACAGCTAGTTTCCGATTTTTAACCATGTTCTTCACAGCTAAATCCTCAATGGCAATCCTTTGGTTTTCGCGCACCAATCGAGTCGTTAACTTGTGAAGGTTATCTTTTCTGGCATCAGTAATTTCTTGATGCACTCTCGCTACTTTAAGCCGTGCTTTGTGACGGTTGTTAGACCCTTTCTGCTTTCGACTTAAAGATTTCTGCGCTCTCCTGAGCTTTCGATACTTTGCCTTAAATCCTTTGGGATTAGCAATCTTTTCACCAGTGTCCAGAGTGAGTAAACTCGCAATTCCCAAGTCGATGCCGACTTGACTGTCTGACACAGGTAGTGCTTCAATTTCAACATCTACCAACAGAGAGACTGACCATCTACCAGATGGTGAAAGCTTCACCGTAATCGTTGATGGTGTCGCACCGACAGGCAGCATCCGACTCCAGCGAATAGGCAACGCTTGAGTGCATTTTGCTAGGTAGACCTGTCCGTTTTTTAACTTAAAAGCAGATTTGGTGAACTCAGCACTGCCACCATTGCGTTTCTTTTTGAAGTTGGGGTATTTTGCCCGCCCGTCAAAGAAGTTGCTCAGGGCAGTTTGCAGGTGGCGCAAGCATTGCTGCAATGGTACACAGCTAACTTCATTAAGAAAATCAAGTTCTTCCGTTTTCTTCCATTCGGTTAGCATTGAAGAGGTTTCAGCGTACCCTACCCGTTTCTGGTCTTTGTACCAGGCTTCAGTTCTTGCAGCTAATGCACGGTTGTAAACCAAACGAGTACAACCCAGTGTGCGTCGCAACAAACTTTCTTGTTCCGGCGTGGGGTAGAATCGGTAACTGAAGGCTTTTAGTGTCATGCTCACCTTTGGCGTTACTTTCACAGTCTAGCACCTCCCATCTGAAATAGTAGAAGGTCTTAGCAAAATTCAAGTAAAGCCGTCCTAGAAGGACGGGGTTTCTCACCCATTTTTCTGATGATCTTATCCGGGTGATACCCCTTGCCCTTGCAGAATGGTAATCTTCGGAATATTGACGGGTCAGAGTGTGAAAATAATCGAGGTTGTGACTCAACATTTCAATCAAGCCACATTCATCGGACACACTGGCTGTTGTGCAATGGCTCAAAAACGGCAAGCTGACTGGTATCAACGGCTAGATGTTGTTTGATGCCATTGGTGCATTTGTAATGGCAGAAGCCTTTAGACTCGACACTCGCAAATTGCACGTATTTTTCACCGCTACACCGAGCTATTAGAGGAATTCTAGCCGTTTGGTTAATCCACTTTACGCTGTGAGCTAATGAAGGGAGATCGGGGAGCCAAGAAGAAGCCCACGAGACTAGCGAAGAGAATCGGTGTAAAAGTGCTAAATCCTGTCAATTTTGCCAGTAGCAGAGTTGTACTAATTGGAGTTCGAGTAACTGTTGAATTCAGAGCAGCCATTACACAAATCATTGCCAAAGTCTCGTTGGATGCGGGATTAATGATAGCGATTGCCTTTCCTAAACAGGCTCCTATAAAAAACAGTGGGATGATAATCCCTCCCCGCCAGCCTCCATTTACGGTCGTACTAATGGCAAACACTTTAGCAATAACTAAAATCAAGAGAAATTCCACAGGAAAGTTTCCCTCAACAATTTTTTCAATTTGATGTTCACCAAAGAAACGAGTGAGCGGAAATAAAGCTGATAAAACACCAAGTCCTAGCCCAGCTAAAGTAGTCCGCACATAGATTGGACTGGGTATGGCATCAAACAAGCGACCTACACCGCGAAATATAGCGATAAAAAGCCACCCCATGAGCGCACCTACGATTCCATAAGCAATCGCTGCGCCAAAGTCATAAAGGCTGTCCACATTGTATTGAGGAAAATGCCAGGTAGGGCCTATTCCAAGCTGGGTAATTGCTACAAAAATGGTGTAACTTGCACAACTTGCCACTACCGCAGGCAAGATTGCTTCAAAATACTCCACAACATTCTGATGATGCAGGATTTCTAAAGCAAAAAAAGTACCACCCAAAGGAGCACCGAACAAAACTGTAAAACCAGATGCCATGCCAGCAATACTCAAAGTTCGTAGTGCCTCTCCGCGCAATTGAAAGCGATCGGCTAACCACGTACCAATTGAACCTGTGACTTGCACCATTGGTGCTTCTGGACCCGCACTGCCTCCACTTGCAATACTGATTAGCGACGACAGAATCATCGAAGGATTCTCGTTCATTGGTAACCGCCCACCATTGAGATGAATATTGTCAATAATCAACCCTATTTCGCCAGGATTTCCCAGCCAATGAATGAGCAAACCGATGAGTAAACCCGCAAGCGGCATGATGATTAGTAGAGAATGTCCACTAAAATATTCAAATCCCACCATCATGTAAGACAAAAATATCCAATAACTTGCACCAAACAAACCACAAATGATTCCTAGCATTGCCCATAGGAATACCGAACGTGTGAGATTTACTGGGTTTCGTTTCATTGTTTACTGATACTTTTAATTCAGACAATCCCGACTATCGGCGAAAATCTGAATATAGCACACTCATCAGATACGTCTGAGAGTATGGTGGTATCCCACAAAGCTTTAAGAAAAATTCCTAAAGCGCCATTGAAATCGCGAGGTATTTCATAACCGCAGTTGGGACATCTAAAAGTTTTAGAGCCACCTAACTTTCTCTGAATATGACCGCATTTTGTACAAGTTTTGGAAGTATATTCCTCAGTCACTCTAACCAATCTCGAACCGTAACGATTACAGAGATGTTCTAAGGTTTGCGAGAACTGATAAAATGCCCAAGTCATCATCGCCCTCGCCGACTTGGAATTAAGTTTGCGACTACCTCTTGCCACCATTTGAGAAGTTTCAAAAGTAGGTAGGTAAATAACATCGTAATTCCGTGCTAAATAGCTCGCTACCTGCTTGTGAATTTCCGACCGCAGGTTTTTGATTTTAGTTCTAACTTTCTCCATTGCTTGTTTCAGCCGATAGCGCAATCGAGAAAACTGACCGCCCTTTGAGCATCCAAATTTTGACTGCATCTTATCCAAATGCTGGCACAATCGCGCAATCTTCCCAAAGTCATGCTTTCCAAATTCAGTAAAAGAATTGCCATCAAATCCAGTCAGGAAACAGCGCAGTCCGGGGTCGACTGCGATGGTATTGCCGCCATTTTTGGGTTCTGGAACGTCCATCTCTATAGGCATATTTACGAACCAGCGTCCCTTATTGTAGGTGACTTCTACTGCCTTGTCATAGTTGATTAAGCAGGAATCCTGCCCCGTCCAGAGAGGTTTTTCTAGACCTTTGCTAGCATTGAGCATTAGATGACCGTTCTTATAGTCACCCGGAGCGAACTGAATAGTCTGTTTTTGGGCTCGAATTGACCTGAATCGAGCTAATTTCAATCCGACTAAAGGATTGGGTTTTGCCTTTTTTCCTTTACCTAACTGAGCTGGCTGTTTGTCGGTTTTCTTCCAAGCTGTATAAGCCTCGAAAAGGGCGTTGTCCAAACTATGTGCTATTCCCAATTCTTTGCACCATTCCGGGATTATCTCGCAACAAGCGAGTTTTACAGTAACTCCGAAAAGCTTGCTTACCGGAAGTTTTTGAGACTGGCTGATTAGTCTTTTTGTCTACAGTGTAGTAGGTGAACTTTCCTTGATGCTGATTCAGGTAAGCGATTGCATTGTTATACACTTTGCGATTGGCGTGAATTCTCAACATCCAGACTTTCTTCGTCTCCCCCTTTGGGTAAACTCGGTACGTCATAGTCTTCAATGATTTGCTTTTTATACTTTCTGAGTCCGTACAATCGGCAACTGAAGACGTGGATGATGGCGAGTATATCTTCAACCATTTCTCTTTCGGGACTAAGTGAACTATTGTTGAGAACCAGAATCTTACACCCGCCCCGCTCCGCGAACCATGAGATAAGATCGAATCCGAACCGGCATAATCTATCTTTTGAGGCAACGACAACCATTCCGATGTCGCCCGTGTAAATGTGTTCCAATAGGGCGATAAGACCTTTTCTTTTGAAGTTGAGGCCACTCCCGATGTCTTGGATGATTTCACATCCGGGGTAGCGAGACAGAAGAAAGTCAGCCTGTCGAATAAGGTCGGCTTTTTGACTTCGACTGCTAACTCTGGCGTAGAGGATGGTTGGTTTAGTAGATGGAATATTGACAACTGAGTCTCCGTCGTAGCGTCGCTGTCCTGACGGCGTTCGGTATGCTTTGATTTTCCCTTCTTTTTCCCACCTTTCAAGGGTTTTTGAACATACTCCAAGTCGTTGAATAGCGATTCTTGGTGGTACATATGTGGACATATTGGGTTTTTTGAGTGAATTATCTCAGTCTACATCAATTGTCTGCCTTATGGCAGGAAATGTCTAAGAAAAACTCGTCCTGGAGATTACTCCTTGTCAATAGCTAGGCAGTTAGGAAGTCTTAAAAAACTATTTTGTGTAATTGTATACAATTTCTGTGATTTGCATATTAACCTACCAGCCCCACACTTGCTTTTGAGTCTAGATCCGGGCTACGGTATGCGGTCTAGCAATCGCAGTCTAACAAGGGCTGGCAACGGAACTGAGGCATCGGTTATCAGTGGTGTAGCCACCGTGCAACGCCGTTCGCTGAAGCCCCCGTCGTTAGACCGCTTCATATTTTGGTGGTGTCAATAGCTTAAAGAACCCATTTGGGCTCTCTGATGACGAGCTAAGATCAGAAATAAATGGCATTGTCGAGCAACTTCACCGACAACGAGTGATAACTCCGCAACGCCATTGCTGCCCCACAAGAAGAAGACTAGACCACCTCTGGGGACAAAAGGACAAATTTAGGACTTACCCACCGGGGCTCAGAAACCGGGTTTTTTTACGAAAAAACAAAGGTTGTGACCCGCAGATTCGGTAAAAAACCCGGTTTCTTTGGTATGTGTGCGTCCAGGACTGAAATTGTGGACGGTATCTTCTATCAACTCAAGAGTGTATAAGCGCGATCTATCGTCCCGCTAGCACTCGCCTATAATTCCGCTCTAACCGGATTTGATTTGAGAAAAGACTAAAGTCTTTACTACCAACCTGGATTTAAGATGAGAAAGGACTAAAGCTCTTACTCCAAACCCGCGCAAATCGATCGACTAAAAGCCTAATTTTTCTAACACGGGCTTAGTTGACACAATATGTCGATCGATCCCTAGTTTTTTTGGCTCCACACCCAAAGCCAAAGCCACCAATTGCGACAAATGCAACACGGGCAAACCCAACTTGCGCCCGATTACTTTTTCCACCTCCGGCTGCCGCGCATCCAAATTTAAATGACAAAGCGGACAAGGAGTAACCATACAATCAGCGCCATTGTCAAGAGCATCTTGAATATGTTTGCCTGCCATCTGAAAAGATTGGTTAGTGGCATAACTCGCCAACGGCCAGCCACAGCACTGCGTCCGGCCTCGATAGTAAACCGGAGTGGCCCCGATCGCTCGAAACACATTTTCCATCGATTCCGGTTGGTGCGGGTCATCGTAAAGCAGCTTATCCTGAGCTCGCAGCAGATAGCACCCGTAAAAAGACGCGCACTTCAAACCTGAAAGCTTGCGGGTGACTCGCTTCTGCACCTCGTCGAGCCCGTAATCTGCAACGATCGCCCACAACAGATGTTTCACCTCGGTACTGCCTTTGTAAGGCGAACAGCCTTGTTTTTCCAGTAAACCGTTGACTTTTTCTATGTAGTTGGGATCGGTTTTCTGAGATTCCTTGAGGCGATCGTCCACATGACCGATTACCCCTTGACAAGTGCTGCAATGTGTCAGCAAAGGCAGATTCAGTTCCTCAGCCAAAGCAATATTGCGAGCGTTGACAGTATCTTCGAGTAACTGCGAATCTTCCTTGAAAGTGCCAGAACCGCAGCAGGAAGCTTTTTTGAGTTCCACCAGTTCAATCCCCAAGGCTTGAGTCAGCGCTTGGGTAGACAGGTAAAGTTCACGGGCCGCCCCTTGGGGAACGCAACCAGGAAAGTAAGCATATTTGAGATTTGGGGATGGCATAATTGTTTCTGCAGGGGACACAAGGTTCGGGACAAGAAACTTGAGCGATCGAAGTCTGGAGGCTTCCTGCTTAGTTTTCCCTCTTTATAATTAACGTATCACCGCCTAGCTAGGAGCCAATTGTCAGCTTTTCTCAAGCATTTTGAGTTGATGACTGACAATCAAGCATCCAGGATACAAGCCCCCGGGTTCATTCCGAAAGCAGACTCAGGACCGGTGAAATAAAAAACCTGTATCCGAGAAACTTGCCCTCCGAATTTATCCGTGGAGTCAATGCTTCAATCTAAAATCTAAAATCTAAAATCTAAAATCGATTGACGCACCATCGACCCAAAATTCCGGTTCCTCAACGTTATCAGGTTGCTAAACGAGATGATTGATTGTGGGCTATGGGTTTTTTCCTTAGTCGTAGGGTTGCTGCGATCGTCCGTGTCCCAATTGTCCCTGGCCCGTGTCACTTAGAAAAGCGGCCAGCCTTTGTCCTGCCGATCCCCCTTTCGGATAAGATTAGATACGCAGCAACCAATGAGGACACGATGTTATGAGCCAAGACGATATTTTGACTAGAGTCCAGAAAATTGTGAAAGAGCAACTGGAAGTCGAGCTGAGCGAAGTCAAGCCCGAAGCCAACTTTGCTAACGATTTAGGAGCAGATTCCTTAGATACAGTAGAGCTGGTAATGGCCTTGGAAGAAGAGTTTGATATTGAAATTCCCGACGAAGCAGCCGAAGGAATTACTACGGTTCAAGCTTGTGTAGATTACATCAGCAGCCAACTTGCAGCTCCAAAAGCATAAAATACCTGTCTTTTCCCCTAAGAGGAGAGAAGTTAGAAAACTGGAAACTCCTCTTTTGTTCTGCGTTCTGGGTGTTTAATTTTTTGAAACAGAAATCATGACAAATTTAGAGCGTAAGCGCGTTGTTATCACGGGTCTCGGCGCGATTACACCGATCGGCAATACCTTGTCTGAATATTGGGACGGGTTGCTTGCCGGGAAGAATGGTATAGGCCCGATCACCTTATTCGACCCGTCGCGGCACGACTGCCGCTTTGCCGCAGAGGTGAAGGGTTACGACCCACACGACTATTTAGAGCGCAAGGAAGCAAAGCGGATGGATCGCTTTGCTCAATTTGGGGTGTCAGCGAGCAAGCAAGCTCTTGCTGATGCGAAGTTTGAGATTAACGACCTGAACGCAGAACAGGTGGGTGTCATTCTTGGCACTGGCATTGGCGGCCTGAAGGTTTTAGAAGACCAGCAAGAGATTTATCTGAATCGCGGCCCCGATCGATGCAGCCCGTTTATGATTCCCATGATGATTGCGAATATGGCCGCGGGCCTGACGGCGATTCACACGGGCGCTAAAGGGCCAAACTCTTGCACGGTGACGGCTTGCGCTGCCGGGTCAAATGCCGTGGGCGATGCGTTTCGCTTAGTTCAGGCGGGTTACGCCCAAGCCATGATTTGCGGCGGTACAGAAGCTGCGGTGACACCTTTGTGCGTGGCAGGTTTTGCTGCGGCGAGGGCGCTTTCGACTCGCAACGATGACCCGACTCATGCTTCTCGTCCGTTCGATCGCGATCGGGATGGTTTTGTCGTCGGCGAAGGTGCTGGCATTCTGATTCTAGAAGAAATGGAACACGCTCTGGCGCGTGGCGCGAAGATTTACGCAGAAATCGTCGGCTACGGTTTAACTTGCGATGCGTATCACATGACTTCTCCGGTACCGGGGGGGAACGGTGCGTCGCGCGCGATGGCTTTAGCGCTCAAGGATGGGGGTTTGACGCCGGATCAAGTGAGCTATATCAACGCTCACGGCACGAGCACGCTTCCCAACGATTCTACTGAAACAAAAGCGATTAAGCAGACTTTGGGAGACCACGCTTACAAAGTAGCAATTAGTTCTACCAAGTCAATGACCGGTCATCTTTTGGGCGGTTCTGGGGGAATTGAGGCGGTGGCGACGGTAATGTCGATCGCCAATGACAAAATCGCGCCGACAATTAATCTGGAAAATCCCGATCCTGAGTGCGATTTGGACTATGTTCCTCATACAAGCCGCGATCTAAAAGTTGATGTGGCGCTGTCGAATTCTTTTGGATTTGGCGGCCACAACGTGACTCTGGCATTCAAGAAGTTTGTTCAGTAACGGGTAATTTGAAAGTCGAGAGTTAAAAGGTGAAAAATTAATTTTTCACCTTTTAATCTTTAGATAAATTTTAGATTTGGCGATCGGCTATTAGCTGTAGGTGCAAATTTTAAATTATTGTAGGGTAGGCATCTTGCCTGCCCTAACCTTTCTGAAGTATAACCGGAGCGATCGTATGAATCAACCAATTCTTCGATTTTTGACAACCAAGAATTATAAAAATCTACACTTAGATCCATCTGTAAATTTAAACAACCTTAATATATTTATAGGCTCAAACGGTTCAGGCAAAAGCAATTTCATCAGTTGTTTAAAATTTTTAAAAGATTGCCTAATAGCTATTCCTGACGCAAATCGGGACGTGAGTAGTTTTGAGGATGCTGTTTCTAAAATTGGTGGTGGTAGAATTTTAGATGTCAATGTTGAAAGTCCAGCGAAGGTCAGTATAGCTTGCTGTTTTTCGCAAATTAACCAAACTGGTAATCTTCAAAAAGACAGCGCAATTCTTGATTTCAAACTTTATACCGATCGACAAAAAGTAAGGGCGAGCATCTCTGAAGAATATCTATATGGCGGAGAAGATTTGCAGGAAACTTCCCGCCAGCCACCTTTCTATTACTATAAATTGCATAACAGAGAATTAGGGCAAGGAGTTTTATCTGTTTACAAGTCTCCCGGTCAAGAGTCAGCTCAGTTTGAACCTTTAGATAACATTCCTACAAATTCTTTTGGTTTGTTGACAATTCCGACACTGCTTGAATATACTTTCTTACCACCAGAAATTATACCTGTTTACAAAATTAGAAGAGAATTAATTGAATTTATTTCAAAATGGCAATTTTATAATGCCAATAACATGAATTTGAGTTTAATTAGAACCGCAGAACCTAAAATAGGTGGAAGTGATATTTACCTATCTGCTTCGGGAGATAATCTGCCTTTAGTCTTGTACAATTTAAACCAAAAATCTATCAATTTTGAAGATAGCATTAACGAGGCAATGAAGTCCATCCTGCCAAAAACTCGTCGCCTTAGAGCTTTACCTTCGGGTCGCCTATCTCTCACTGTAGAATGGTATTTTGAAGGTATTGATGATGAAGCATTTTACCTAAATGAAATGTCGGATGGAACTGTCAGGATGCTTTGTTGGGCAACTATATTACATTCTCCACTCCTTCCTTCTTTGATAGTCATTGATGAACCTGAATTAGGATTGCACGTCTCGTGGATGCCAATTTTAGCTGAGTGGATTAAAAAAGCTGCCACCAGAACTCAGATAATTATTACCACGCATAGTCCCGACCTTTTAGATCACTTTACCGATCGTTTAGAGAATGTTCTTTGTTTTTATCCCGAAAACAGAACGTATTTCTCAGTCAAATCTCTTTCAAAAGAACTGCTGAAGCCAAAACTTGAAGAGGGATGGCAATTGGGCGACTTATACCGTGTTGGCGATCCAACTATTGGAGGATGGCCGTGGTAGTGTGGGTTTTCTCTGGTGGCGGTGAGGCTGAGGTTAGAGGATTCTTTCCTTTTTTAGAAAAAACTTTTCCGGGCTGTAGATTTGAACGAAAAACACCAGTTCGTCAAAAACCCGGCCCTAAAGCTAATAAAGCAGGTAGTTATGGAAGAACAGGTCAAAGCTTAATCGAGCAAATCAAGCAAGAATTGCCTATCGCCTTAAAAGCGGAAGCAAATAAATGCGACTTGATTTTAGTTTTTGACGATTTGGATTGCCGCGATTCTCAGACACAAAAATCAAAAATATTGGCAGAGTTATCAAAAATACCCGAATGTGCTGACATCGAAAAATTTGTTGGGTTTGCCGCGCCGGAAATCGAAGCTTGGATTATTGCTGATTGGAATAATTCAATAGCTAAACATTCAGATTTTCGAGGCAAAAGACATGAACGGATGCGTTGGTGGCTAAGTACACAAAGAAAAGTTTCTTTTGAGAATCCAGAAGCATTTAGTGAATACGATGCTGAAAAAGATTGCTGTCGAGAAAAACTATCAGAATATTTAATTGAGTCAAGTGTTCAAGATGAACTCGATCGCGATAAAGCACGCTTTTCTAAAGGAGATCATACTCCTTTGCTATTGAGGGAAATCGATCCAAATGAAGTCCAGAAAAAATGTCCCTTATTTCGCGAACTCTATAACTATCTCAATAATTTTTGTCGTTGTCCATAAAGGGTCAGATAAAAATTTATTTAGGTAAACTGTAAGCCAACTTTTGCAAAGCATTAGTAGTGTTAAATTAGATTTTCCCCAAACAAAAAGCGCCCCTATTTCTAGGAGCGCTTTTTGTCAATCAAAAGCTAAAACTTAGCCATTGATAGAAGGAGCAACCAAAGCTACTGGAGTGACTTCACTAGCAGCCAAATCAAGCGGGAAGTTGTGAGCATTGCGCTCGTGCATTACTTCCATACCCAAGTTAGCGCGGTTGATCACATCAGCCCAAGTATT
>NZ_JAUBUJ010000225.1:0-2904 GCF_036705405.1 Microcoleus sp. B13-B6 | reverse complement strand
CCGTCCAAAAAGGACGGGCGGGACGCCCATCCCACAATAACAATTAAAATTGTAAGTTATTTAATTCGCGATCCTAAGTACACAGTAGTGTGAACAAACCTGACGGTCAACTGAGTACAGTTAGACTGCAGGCTTCTTTTTCCTTTTTTTCAAAGGCTTTTTATAGTGAGGTAGTTCCACCCCCACTTGCCAATATAGTATCAGAGTATTTCCAGATTATCAAGGGATATACAGAAATAATTGTCGCTTTGGATACCTACACCCGACGAGCCTTTCATCACGCTCGGTAATTCCCAACGGGGTACTTCGCGCAGCGCTCAGATTAATCCCCTTTAAATATACCGAGGGACTTCCCGGCTGGTAGTTAAAAATTCAATACGCGACAGCTTACCCCTGCTGAAACCGGGTTTTTTGTCTGGGTGCGTCCAGAACTGTTCTTTTGTTTTCTTTGCCTGCAGGCTGGTTTCGATGTGCCCGACAGCTTATTCGCCGTCTGTTTCGCCATCTAGGAAAAGTTCCGACTCCGGTATCGCTTTAAACACCGGACAGAAACCGTCGGGGGTAACTTTAAAGCCAAACAAAGCACTGGACTGGTTCCAACAGCGCTGGCTGCGGTAGTGCTGGCAATTGCCGCAGCATTCGAGGTTGGCCTGAACGGCGCTGCCTTGAAAAAGGAGTTCCCGCTGGGAGATGCCCCGCAGTACCAGTTCTTCGCCTTGCCAGCGCGCTTCTACCAAACCGGTATCGGCAAAATTGGCCCACCGAGGATCGGCTGTAATCGGACTCGGCAAGCTAATTGCTACCTCTGTCCCCAATTCGCTGAGTTCTCCCTCATAGTTAGTTTCTGGGATAGCGGGCTGCAAAAACATTTCCCCGATCGGCAATTCGACAAGTGTTCCGGCCGCCGGAGTGTGCAACTGGTAGCGGTTTCGCAGCTCGTCCAAGTTAGCCAAGTCAGCCAAATATGCAGGGGAACCGTGGAGTAAAATTACGTGCTGGGGACGCAAATTGTGGATGAGTTGGGTCGTCCCCGGCCCGTCGCAGTGTTCGGCTAGCAGATAAGTTTCGACACTTGTGACTCCAAATAGGGGCCTGTTGCCCAGCCAGTCGGTGACGGGATATCCTGGTTTTTGAGGGGCGAGCAAAATCCAAGGATTTGTGCCATCGGCAACATACAAACCCAAATCAGCTAACTTGTCTGTAATTACAATACAGGGCGTGGCTCCCAATCCGGGGCGCTGTTCGGCAGACAGCCGGCGGACGCGGGGTTTCACCCTTTCGTCCCAAAATAAAGGTTGGTGCAGAGCAAAATTTTGGACGGCGGTGGGAAATTGGGGTAACAGTTCCAGATAAGCGTCGCACCCGTCGGCGACAGTGCCGTCCACCCAAATATCCAAGTCGCGGCCAGTAAAGTAGTGGTGACTGCGGAGCAGCATCAGCATTTCTTGGCCCAAACCAAGGGCCGGCGCGGGCAGCAGTACCGAGTAACCGTCGGCGATGGCGCGGTGGATGCGATCGGCTAACTGATTTTCTAGTTGTCGGCGGTGAGGGTGGCGCGCCGTGCCGTAACTGCCTTCCAAAATTAACACATCCGGCTTCATGCCCCTGAGTTCTCCCAGGGGCAAACCTTCCACCAAACGAGAATTCGACAGGAAAAAGTCGCCGGTGTAAACCACGGTGTAGGTGCGGTGTGGGGCTGCATAAGTCAGCAGCACAGTCGCCGCTCCGGGCAAATGACCCGACGGGAACAACTGTACGCTCAGTCCAGGGCGCACTTCGAGCGGCGACTGCCAGGGCAGTCCCTTACAGAACCGGGACTCTGGCTGCTGAGCCACTTCTGGCCAGTTGAGCGGTAGCAGTCGCGCTGTCACTTCGCTGGCGTAAATTGGCAAGTGGGGGAAAGATTGATGGAGCGCTAGCAAGCCTCTGGCATGATCGGAGTGGGCGTGGGTACACACCACAAAATCGGCTGGCAGCGATCGATTTAGTGTCGCTGATAGCGGTGCAATATCCTCTACACCGCAGTCGAGTAAAATGCGGTGCGGCCCCATTCGGACTAGCAGACAGACCCCTTCCTGTGCGTGGCCTGCGCCGTAAGGTAAACAATCGAGATCCATCACTGCGGTTAGCTCCCTGCTTTGCACGCAACTTGCAGTATCGCCACTTTTAAACATTGGTTGCGACTGCATTCATTCGATCGAGTTGAGTCTCGGACGCTGAAACCGGGTTTGATGAACGAAAACACTTTGTTGCCGCCCTCGCTCCCGGTAAAAAAACCCGGTTTATCCAAGTTTTGGTGCGTAAGCCCTGGAGCTAAATGTTTGCTCGAAGGCTCCGGCTCTCGTGCAAGGAAAGTAATTGCACTTAAGATTTGATGCAGCGCCAAGAAGGCGATTTTCCGAAAGCCTTGGCCGGACGGGCATTGGGCCTTCGACAAAGTTCAGGCTACTGGTTCTGGCATCAAAAGTTACATTTTATTGCACCATGTAAGAGCAGCGAACTCGATCTCATATTCTGAGTTTTAAACCTTTTTCCACAATTTGTGCCTGCTAAAAGCTAGTCTTTTTTATGAGAAGATTTTAATTCAGATGTGCCAATATCTTGATAAAACTTTACAATTCTTCATTTTTCTGGTTTTGAGGGCCGTGTATTGTCCAATCTGAAAAAGGGAGAACCAGCATCGTGCTAGCTAACTCCTTTTGTCAGTGCAGAGAGAGACTTTATGAGTTTGATCGGTTTCTTTGTAAAAGTTTGATACATTCTTCTAAGTAAACCTTCTGGCTATCGAGGAGAGAGTGTGAACGAACCTGACGGTCAACTGAGTACAGTTAGACCGCAGGCTTCTTTTTCCTTTTTTTTCTCATGCTTTTTTGAGTGACGGAGTTCCCCCGCCACTTTTGTAAC
>NZ_JAUBUJ010000224.1:0-2954 GCF_036705405.1 Microcoleus sp. B13-B6 | reverse complement strand
ACTCGAGCGAATAAGCTTTCATTTTTTCTGCTGATGTACTGAATGTAGTGTACCACATTTACATGGAATTTGCTGTAACTTTTATTTGTCAACTGCACGAGGTGCAAGCAGATTCCAATTCACCTGAGAAACACCGTACAAAATAAAATTATCCAAAAGTCCGTAAGCATCCCCACAATTGTAACCTTTAGCATTAACACATTTCTTATCCGCCCTTTGATTCACAGCCACAAAAATATCAACTCCATCCGGCAACACGCCCGCATACATCTTTAAATTAGCAAAATCATCAAGGATGCGACCGTTATCATCCACCGGCGGCAATTTCCACTCTTTCGGATTATTATTGCCCCCTAACTGGATTCCCCAAGCATGAGTACCGTCAAGCGCTCCGTTGTGGGCAGTATATCGATTCCAAAGATTATTTCGCTTTTCTCCGATGCGCGGGTTATTTTCATAACCAGCTACCCAATATTCTGACATGAATTTGAGAAAAACTTCCGCTTCCGCAGCAAGCGAACCAGTACCGGGACTCAAATCAGTGTTTCTGCTGCTAAAAGGAACCATGCCTAAATTCCAAGACCAATTTATCCTCCCCGGCTTCGGATTTAGCCAGGTAGAAAAATCGCAGAAGCTACCCTTCCAGATGCAGTGCGGACGCTTCACATCCCATCCTTGACCATAATAACTTTTCCCGTTCCAATGGCGTTTTTCTGGTTCGCGATCGACCATATTTGCTACTCCTTGGGTCATAAAAATTCCCCGGTCAGCCGCCGTATAAATTCCTAAGTTTGTTTTGAAGAAAACCTCCAAAGCCGAACCTTGATGAGTTTCTGGTTTACCCATCTTAGCAGCAGATCTGCCGGAAGCCACAAGCTGCTCCAAAATAATCGTAGGAAATGCCGGACTGGTATTGGAATAGTGATATTGGCCGAGAGGATACTGAAGGCATCGGCCAGCCAAAACCTGCATAATTTCTCCTAAAGTAGGACTTGGCAAAAAATAGCCCGCGCTAGGAGAAATGCCGAGTTGATTTTTTGCTGAACTGATAGATTTGCTGCCCCATTCGCTGACAAGTAACTGTTCTTGTGCTTGAAAATTCGCTGGGGTTTTTAGATTGCGAAGCACAGGCAAATTTGCGGTGACATCTTCAGCATATCTGGGCGCGCTGCGCTGAAGTCCCGATCGGTGCGATAATAAATGTCCGAGGGTGACGTTTTGCCACTGTTTGTCTGCAAATCCTGAGTTGAGATTGGCACACTTGCTGTCTTTCACGGGAACGGGAAATTTGACTTTTCCCGAAAATACGGCGTGCAAGTTTTCAGGGATAATCGCTACTGGATATTGCTTGTTCAAACCCGGAATTAGCGGCGGATAATGCTGGGGGTCGAACAATTTCATCCCTTCAATTTGGTCGTCAGTCAGTTCTAAACCGGCTCGATCGCGCGCCGTCTCTTTAAGCGCCCAGCGCACCATTGCAAAGGTAACAGGCTTGCTGATACTGCCCATACGCATGGGGGTATCTGCGGGTACGATCGCAGCCAGAGGAGCCTGCGTATCGTCGCCACAAGCCGGATTCCAGTTATTAGTAGGTCTGCCTTTCATGCGCCCTAGACCCCAAACACCAACGGGTTTACCTTTAACAGAAACACCGAGTACGGCCGCACCGACGCAGCGGTGGCGCATGAATTCTGTCAACGATTGCAAAATCGGCTGGAGTTGCGCGTCACCGCTACCGCTAACAGGGATGTTTTCTTGCGCTAAAGCTGTGTTATTGTTGGACTCGGAAAGCTTTCCCAAGCCTCCTAAGAGGATAGCTGAAATTAAGGTCAAACTTGTGTAGAAAAGTCTGTTGATTCTTTGGCTATCGCCCCTAACATTCCTCATAAAAAACTCCGGTTTAAAAATGTAGGCGGGTTCAATTCTGTCAGATCGATTTGAGTAACAGATACGTTATTGAGAGTAGCTAAAATTTTACCTGTTGCTGTCAAGCGGATTAAGGTATCGCTGTTGGCTTGACTAATTGACAGTTGAGAGGCAGTCAAACCTCTAGTAAGGGCGATCGCATCTTTTCCGGGTTCAAAATCTCGAATGATATCCATCCCTGAATCTGCCCAAACCAGAAAACGATCGTTCCCACTTCCTCCAATTAAAAAATCATCTCCCAAATCGCCGCTTAAAAAGTCGTCTCCGGCTCCCCCAAATATGGTATCATTGTCTTCTCCTCCCCAAATCGTATCATTGCCTTCACAGCCATCCAGTAGGTCGTTATTTTCATCACCCCGCAAGTAATCGTTGCCACCGCCACCACAGGCAGTATCGTCACCTACATTTCCCAACAGAGTATCGTTTTCTTCACCGCCTACAATTAAATCTCTATCCTTACCTCCCAATAAGAAATCGTTTCCTTTGCCCCCATCCAAGAAATCGGAGTCTTCGTTGCCGTGAATGAAGTCGCTATCTTCTCTACCATTTAGCGAATCTTGTCCTCGATTTCCCAATAATGTATCTCTTCCTTCATTACCAAGAATAATATCTTGATTCTTGCCACCAAAAAGCAAGTCATCTGCCGTTGCACCAGAGATAAACTCGTTGCCTTCGTTACCGTTGAAAAAGTCATTTCCTTCGCCGCCAAACAGGTTATCGTTACCTTCTTTTGCCTGGAAATAATCCTCGCTGCTGCTGCCGTCGAATGTCTCATTGCTAGCAGTACCTGTGATGGGTAGATCGATCGTACTATTCACAACTACCTTTTCTACAGGATTGGGTTGGTTGAGATTTGGGAGGGATAGAGAGTTACAAAGGCAATCTTCTGTCGGAATTTCAGTCAGAGTTGGCGTTGGTGTCGGAGTTGGCGTTGGCGTTTCTGTCGGAATCGGTGTCGGAGTTGGCGTTGGCGTTTCTGTCGGAATCGGTGTCGGAGTTGGCGTTGGCGTTTCTGTCGGAATCGGTGT